>DATBAA010000667.1:0-6689 GCA_036271755.1 Myxococcales bacterium
CGCCCGAGGATGAGTTCGCCGGGCTCGACATGGGAGAGATTGGCGTCGCCGGCTATAGCGCCGACGGCGGCCACGTCCTCTCTCCCGAAGCCGGAACGATGGTGCGCTGAGGCTCGACGGACTCGCGCTGGGTCTCGCGCAGGTCGGCCTGGCGCACGTCGGCGGCGACTCCAACGACGGTGCGCAGCGGCGCGTCGGCAGCGCGAGAGGTCCGCAGGCGATGTCCCAGCGCCGCGTCCGCGCCGGCGTGTCCATGCACGGCTTCGCAGCGAAATCCATGCCGGAGCTGGGACCAGCAAGGGCCGCGCGCGATTCGCCCGGCTGTGGGATCGGCCGTCCCACAGCCGGTCAACCAACGGGCTATTCGCCAGCGCCGAGCATCGCCGCGAGCTTCTTCTCGTCGCCGGCCCCAAGTGCGCGGATGGACTCCAGGTGGTGCAGCAGCATGGCCCGGTTGTCGGCCACGTTCAGGTTCTGCAATTCGAGCGCGCCGATGCGATCTTCCGGCGTGAACGCAGGCTCCGCGACGCGCTCCATGGAGAGCTTCTCCGGCGCGTAGGCCATGTACTGCGCTTGCGTCGAGAGGATGGAGTAGTCGTCGCCGCGCCGCAGCTCGAGGTTGACCGTGCCCGTCACCGAGGGCGAGACCCAGCGCGTGAGCGCGTCCTTCAGCATCAGCGCCTCGGGGTCGTACCAGCGGCCCTCGTAGAGCAACCGGCCCAGGCGGCGGCCCAGGTTCGCGTAGAGCTCCATCGTGTTTTCGTTGTGGATGGCGGACAAGAGCCGCTCGTAGGCGATGTGCAAGAGCGCCATGCCCGGAGCCTCGTAGATGCCGCGGCTCTTCGCGTCGATGACCCGGTTCTCGATCTGATCGCTCATCCCCAGGCCGTGGCGTCCGCCGATCTGGTTCGCTTCGAGGAAGAGCGCGAGCTCGCTCTCGTGCCGATGCCCGTTGAGCGCCACCGGCCTGCCCTGCTCGAAGGTGATCGCCATCTCTTCGTGCGCGATCTGCACCTCCTTCTTCCAGAAGGCCACGCCCATGATCGGCGCGACGATCTTCATGTTCGAGTCGAGCTTCTCCAAGTCCTTCGCTTCGTGCGTAGCGCCGAGGATGTTCGAGTCGGTGGAGTAGGCCTTCTCGGTGCCCATCTTGTAGGGCAGGCCGCGCGAGACCAGGTACTCGCTCATCTCCTTGCGCCCGCCGAAGGCGTTGACGAAGGCCGGGTCGAGCCAGGGCTTGTAGATGCGCAGCTCCGGGTTCACCAAGAGCCCGTAGCGATAGAAGCGCTGGATGTCGTTTCCTTTGTGCGTCGAGCCGTCGCCGAAGACGTTGACCTGATCCTCGCGCATCTGCCGCACGATCGCCGTCGTGGTCGCCGCGCGGCCGAGCGGCGTGGTGTTGAAGTATTTCTTCCCGCCCACGTGCAGGTGGAACGCGCCGCACTGGATGGCGATGATGCCTTCGCGGACAAGCTGCGCGCGGCAGTCGATCAGCTTCGCCGAGACCGCGCCGTGGGTGAGCGCGATGGGCGGAATGTCCGCGCAGCTCGCTTCGTCCGGCTGCGCCAGGTCGGCCGTATAGGCGTGCACCGACATGCCTTGCGCGCTCATCCACGCCACGGCGCAGCGCGTGTCGAGCCCGCCCGAGAACGCGATGCCCAGTTTGGTGCCCTGCGGGGGAAGCGTCCTGTAGATGCGGCTCATGGGCGCGCTTATAGCGAACTTTCCATCGAGCGTGTACGTTGCCCCGAGGGGACCCCATGACCATCTCGTCGCGTTTCTCATTGGCCGTCGTTCTCACGTGCATCGCGGCCTGCGGAGGGACCAGCAGCACCGGGCCCACGGGTCCTGCCACGGTGCAGCTGACCGTCTCTTCCTCGGCCAACCCCTCGGCGGAGGGGCAGTCCGTCACCTTCACCGCCAGCTTTTCCGGCGGCTCGCCGGCGGGCACCGTGGTCTTTCAAGATGGCGCCGCCGCCCTTCCCGCTTGCGGCGCGCAGGTCATCGGCAGCGGCGTGGCGACCTGCGCCGCCTCGCTCGCTGTCGGCACGCACTCCATCACGGCGGTCTTTGCCGGCGACGCGAGCTTCACCGCCGCGACTTCGGCCGCGCTCAGCCAGACGGTGAACAAGGGATCCTCCGCGGTGGCTGTTGCTTCCAGCCTCAATCCCGCGGTCTTCGGACAGGCGGTCACCTTCACCGCGACCGTGACGACCACTCCGGCCGGCTCGGGCGCCAGCGGCACGGTGGCCTTCTCTGACGGAGGCGTTGCCATCGGCGGCTGCGGCGCGGTCTCCGTCTCGAACCAGACCGCGGCCTGCACGGTCGCCGCGTTGAGCACCGGCAGTCATGCGGTGACCGCCATCTATTCGGGCGATGCCACCTTCAATGCGTCGCCCGCCTCGAGCGCCGTCAGCGAGACCGTCTCCAAGGCGACCCCGGTCATCACCAGCTTCGTCTTCACGTCGATCGCCGTGGGCGGCAACGGAGACTTCACCCTGAACCTCACCGGCAACGCCATCGCCGTGCCCACCGGCGCCGTGACCATCACCGATGCTTCCACCGTTGTAAGCTCCTGCACGCTCGCCGCCGAGACGCCGCCGAACGCGGGATGCACGACCGGGGTCAGCACCCTGCCGACGGGATCGCAGACCTTCGTTGCCACCTATCCGGGCGACACGAACTTCCTCGGCGCCACGGCCAGCAAAACCGTGACTGTCCAGTAACCCTCAGGGCGAGCTCTCGCCGCGGAAGGCGTCCAGCGCGGCGGCGACGAGCGGGTCGATCACGGCGGAGCTCCGGAAAGCCGCGTGGACCGGAAAGGTCGCCTCCGGTTGCGCGAGGCGCGTCGCGAAGACGCCCGGAACGCGGGGGCCGGCGCGCGTTGGCCAGGGGACGAGCGCGGCGCCCAGGCCGGCGGCGACGAAGCCCAGGATGGCGTCGGCGGTGTCCGCGCCCAACAGCTTCGAGGGGCGCACGCCCGCGCGACGGAGCGCCTCCAGCTGGAACTCGCGGGCGGAGAGATCGGAGTTGTAGACCACGAACGGCTTGCCGCTCAGCGCCCGCAGCTTGACACGCGGTTGCCGCGCGGGCAGCGCCAGGAAGGAGAAGATCTCCGACACCTGCTGCGCGGTCACCCCGCGCGGCACGCCCGGCAGGTGCTCGAGGAGCAGATCGCACTCGCCGGAGAGCAGCGCCGCGGGGTCGGGCCGGCGCGCCTCGCGAATCTCCAGCGCGATGTCGGGCCGCTGCCGCCCGAGGCGCCTCGCCCAGCGGGGGATGAGCTGCTTGAAGTGAAGACTCGCGGCGACCACGCGCAACGTGCCCCCAAAGGTCCGCGCCGAGATCGCGGCCTCGACGCCGCGAAGCCCTTCGAGAAACGGCGCAGCGAAGTCGAACAGGACCTGGCCCGCAGAAGTCGGCTGCATGCGGTCCTTGCCGGCGCGGGCGAAGAGCGCGCAGCCGAGATCGGCTTCCAGCCGCCTGACTTGCTGGTGCACACCGGCCTGCGTGATCGGATAGGGAAACGCGCGCGCCGCCCGGGCGTAACCCCCGGTCCGCGCAACCCAGTAGAAGCCCTCCAGACGCTGCAATGAGATCATCTACCCAGAGTAGACGATCAGTTTTAAATTTGTAACGTGCAGTTACTCCGCCAACCCCGCATGCTGGCTTCACCTTCAAGGAGGCCGTCATGGTCCGCTTCATCTCGTTCGTGCTCGGCATCGCGCTCGCTTGCGCGCTCGCCGGCATCTTTGCCTTCCACTTGAGCATTCCGCTGGTCGCCACCGTGGGCATGGGCGTCGTCTGCCTGGGCTGGCTGGTGGCGGTGGTCGTCCTGCCGTGGAACCTCTACTTCCGCGCGCGCCACGTGCTGTCGGAGATGGCCACCTCCGAGCGCCGCGGCATCGCCGTGGACGTCCAGGCCCGCGCCGAGTCGCAAGCGCTCGAGCGGCGGATGCTGCGCATCTCCATCGGGCTGCACCTGATCTCGGCGGCGCTGCTCGCGCTCGGCTCGTGGCTCCTGGGGCAACACCTTGGCTACGCCTTTGCCGGGCTCTTTCTCCTCAGCACGCTCTTCCGCCCCGCGGTCGAGTACCACCGCTACCTGCACGACAAGCTCTTCAAGTTCGAGCACGAGGTGAAGTACCCGCGCGAGGACGTGGTCAAGCTGGTGGCCGACGTGCGCCAGCTGCTCGAGGCCAACAAGGCGCACGAAAAGACCATCGCTGTCATGAAGGAAGCGGACGAAGCGCTGGGCCAGGCGATGGTCAAGGGCGACCGCGACAACCAGCGCCGGCTGGAGGCGGTGGCCCGTAGATTCGAGGAGACCATCGACAAGCTCACCGACAACCGGGAGATCATCTCCGGCATCAAGGCCTTCCTGCGGCTGGTGCAACCTTCCCCGGCCCCGTGAGCGCCAGCCCCATGCTCACTCGATGGTGAAGCTGGACGACTCCCTCGCCGTCTGGGCTGAGCTTCCGGCCGGAGGGTCCCGGTAAGGGTTACGGTAAGACACGGCTTCCGAGTTGGCCATTGAACCGATGAGCCGTCGTCTCGGCTAGCGAGTCTGAAAGCCCAGCCTTCGAAATCCTTGATCGTGATCGCCCGCGGGGACTATCGCTCGATCGTTCTTCAACCAGTGGCTGAAAAGCCGGGAGCGGAGCGATGCTGAAAATGATGGCTGGAGCGATGGTCGCCGCGGGACTGTGCCTCGCCGGGTGCGGCGGAGGCGAGATGCCGGGCGGAGAAGTGAAGAGCGCGGTCAGGCCCACGACGGCGGCCGAAGCCAAGGCGCAGGCGCAGGCCATCCGGGCGGCGGGGAGCAATACCTCGACGACGGTGCAGTGCACGGACGAGGAGTGGCGCGACATCTTCTGGAGCGACGCCACCTACACGACGGCGGTCGGATTCCTCGCTTGCGACCAGTGCTTCGGATTCGAAACGTCCGGGGGCATCGAGACGGACTTCATCACCCTCGACTTCGAGTTCAAGTGCTCGAACCAGTGAAACCCACCTGATGTCAGGCGATGCGCGCTGCTGGACCCCGGGCGCGCACGCCTCGTTTCACTTCTGCCTCCCAACGTCGAACTTGACAGCATGACAGTGTCTTGTTAAATCACTGTCATGAACGCCGCCGACCAGCTGTTGTCCCTCGAAGAGCTCGCCAGCCGGGTGAGCCAGGGCCTGCGCGCGCGCGGGCTCATCGGCGCGCAGGCCGACGCGCGGGTCTCGGCCGCGCCGGACGCGCGAACGGTGCGCTACTACACCACGCTGGGGCTGCTCGACCGGCCGGGCATCGAAGACCGCAAGGCGGTCTACGGCCCGCGCCATCTGTTGCAGCTGCTCGCGATCAAGGCTTTGCAAGCAGCCGACTTGCCGCTGGCGGAGATCCAGCAGCGCCTCTACGGCCGCAGCGACGGCGAGCTGGAAGCGCTGATCGAGGCCATCGCCAACTCCCAAACCGAAGAACCCGAGCCCCCTTCTGCGCTGTCCATGCGCGAGTTCACGCTCGCTCCCGGCTTGCGGCTGCTGGTCGAAGAAGGCTTCGCCGCGCCGTCCGATCTCACGCAACTCGAAGAGCTGTTCCGCAGCGCAATCGCCGCACCACGAAAAGCCCCTCGCGGGGCAGGAGGCAAGAAATGACCACGACCACCGCACAGCGCATTCCGCTCTTCGAGCAGCCGTCCAAGAAGCAGTCCCGCATGCTCGGCGTTCTCGAAGCGTTGGGTCCCGCGCGCATCTCCCTGCCGCTCGCAGGAGTCGAGCTTCGCGCGCGTGTCGCAGGCCGCGTGGCCGAAGTGCGGGTGGCGCAGAAGTTCCAGAACACGCTGAGCGAGCCGCTGGAAGCCATCTACATCTTCCCGCTCTCGGGCGGCTGCGCGGTGAGCAAGTTCGAGATGCAGATCGGCGCGCGCGTGCTGCACGGCAAGGTGGAAGAGCGCGGTGAGGCGCGCCGGCAATACGCAGTGGCGCTGGAGGAGGGCAAGCGCGCGGCGCTCTTGGAGCAGGAGCGCGACAACGTCTTCACCGTCCAGGTCGGAAACCTGATGCCGGGCGAAGAGGTCACCGTGCGACTGACCTACTCCGAGCGGCTCTCGTTCTTCGAGGACGGCCGCACCGAGCTGCGGCTGCCGCTGGTGGTCGCGCCCCGCTACGTCGGTGGCACGCCGCTCGAGCGCGAGCAGGCAGGGCTTGGTGTCGCGGAAGATTCCAGCACCGTGCCCGATGCTTCGCGCATCACGCCGCCGCGGCTCGCGGAGGGCTTCGATCCCAAGACCTCGCTCTCCATCGAATGTGAGCTCGACGGTGGCTTCTCGGACCTGGCCTGCTCGCAGCACGCGACCAGCATTTCTGTGGGCGGCAAGGGAGCGCTGATCAAGTTGTCGCGCGAGGACGAGCCGCTCAACCGCGACTTCGTGCTGCGCTGGAAGATCGCCGGCTCTCAGGTGAAAACCTCGCTCATTGCCCACGATGGGTACGCGCTCCTCTCGCTCTTGCCGCCCGCTCGCGAGGGCTTCCTGGGGACCGCGCGCGACGTGGTGTTCGTGGTCGATCGCTCCGGCTCGATGGAAGGCGTGAAGATGGCGTCGGCTGCCCGCGCCTGCGCGCTGCTCTTGCGCACGTTGGCGCCGCGCGATCGGTTTGCCATTCAGGCCTTCGACAACTCGGCGGAGTGGATGCCCGGCGCG
>DATBAA010000668.1:0-9837 GCA_036271755.1 Myxococcales bacterium
CGTCATCATCATCGTCGGCGCGGTCTTCTTCCACCTGGGCAACGCAGGCGAAGTGGCGCGGTCGGTCTCGACCGGTCTCTCACACGATTTGAAGACCATCGGCTTCATCGCGCTCTCAGGCCTCTTCCTGCGCGCCTACTCACTGGGCGCCGGCACCTATACCGGCATCGAAGCGGTCTCCAACGGCCTGCAGATCATGGCGGAGCCGCGCGTCGCCACCGCCAAGCGGACCATGCTCTACATGGCCGTCTCGCTGGCGCTCACCGCCGGCGGCATCATCCTGGCGTATCTGTTGATGCGCGTTCATCCGGTCGACGGCCAGACCATGAACGCCGTGCTGGCCACCAAGCTCGCGGGCACCTGGAACATCTTTGGAATCCCGGTCGGCAAAGGCTTCGTCGTCATCACGCTGGTGTCGGAAGCGCTCTTGCTCTTCGTGGCCGCGCAGGCCGGCTTCATCGACGGCCCGCGCGTCATGGCCAACATGGCCCACGACTCGTGGCTGCCGCACCGCTTCAGCGCCCTGTCCGACCGGCTGACCATGCAGAACGGCGTCATCCTGATGGGCGCCACGTCTTTGGCCATGCTCCTCTACACGCGCGGCTCGGTGGACGCGCTGGTGGTCATGTACTCCATCAACGTCTTCGTGACCTTCTCGCTCAGCCAGGTGGGCATGATCCGCTACTGGCTGATGAAGGACACGCGCAAGAAGCACCCCGACTGGGCGCGGCACATCGGCATCCACATCGTCGGCTTCTTCCTCTGCTTCGGCATCCTCATCGTCAACGTCATCGAGAAGTTCACCGAAGGCGCGTGGCTGACGGTGGTGGTGACCGGCGTGCTGGTGGCCATCTGCATGATGATCAAGCGCCATTACAACGGCGTCTACGCGCGCTTGAAGCGGCTCGACTCCATTCTGGGCGCCCTGCCCGTCACGCAGCCCACCCAGGAGCTGCTGCTGCAGAAGAAGAAGCCTACCGCCGTGCTGCTGGTGGGCGGCTTCTCCGGCCTGGGCATCCACTCGCTGCTGACGGTCATGAAGCTCTTCCCGCGCTACTTCGCCAACGTGGTCTTCATGTCGGTGGGCGTGGTCGACAGCGCAACCTTCCAAGGCGTCGAAGAGGTCGACCACGTGCGCGACCAGACCGAGGAGGCCATGCACCGCTACGTCGATCTGGCGCGCGGCATGGGCATTCCGGCGGACGCCAAGTGGGCCATCGGCACCGAAGCCGTCAGTGAGTGCGAGAAGCTGGCGACCGAGATCGCCAAGGAGTACGAGCGGTCCATCTTCTTTGCCGGCAAGCTCATTTTCGAGCGCGAGCGTTGGTGGGATAGACTCTTGCACAACGAGACCGCGTATCAGATTCAGCGGCGCCTGCAGTTCGCAGGGCTCGCGATGGTGATCCTGCCTGTCAGGGTCTTGGAGTAGAAGGTTTCAATGATTCGTTTTCTATCGATTTGCATCCTCGCCGTTGCCTGCGCTCCGTCCATTCCCAGCACCTGCGCGGAGGCCGCCAATCCGGACATCGTCGACCCCTGCGGCGAGGCGGCAGTGGTCGACGGCGGCACCGCCCTGCCCGGCACGCCCGACCCGGGCAATGTCCCGACCGGTCTGGTGGGCATCGACGGCGGCACGGTGGACAGGCTCTGGTTCGCCACCACCGGCGACACGCGGCCGGCCGACTGCGATCAGACGAACCTCTACCCGAAAGCGGCCATCGCGCAGATCGCGGCCGCGATGAAGGCCTTGAAGGTGCAGTTCACGGTCGACCTGGGCGACCACATGTACGTCTGCAACGGCAGCGACGCCGAGGCGCAGCAGCAGATGGGCTTCTACATGACCGCCATCGCCTCGGGGCCCTCCACGTGGTGGATGACCATGGGCAACCACGAGTGCGGCAACAACACCTTTCCGTATTCGTGCTTCACCACCGCCAGGCACGACGCCAACTTCGCCGCTTATCTGACCGCATTGAAACGCCCGTTGCCTTATTACTTCACCGACGTGGTGACTTCGCAGGGCACGGCGCGGTTCGTCTATATCGCCGACGATTCGTGGGAGAGCACGCAGGCGGCCTGGCTCTCGCAGACGCTGGCAGAGGCGGACGCGTTCAAATACACCGTCATCGTGCGCCACCACCCCATGCAGGGGTCGCGGACGGGCAACTCACAGATTCTCGATACCATCCACGCGCATAAGTATTCATTGATTCTCACCGCGCACAATCATGACTACGAGCACGATTTGACGACCTGGGGCGGGCGCTCGACAGTGGTCGGCCTGGGCGGCGCGGGCGGACGCTGGGGGTTTGCGACCATCCTGCAAAACCCCGACGGCACGTTGTCGTTCGTGCAGCGCGACGCGAACGGCAACCCGGTCGGCACGCCGTGGACGGTCACGCCGCAGTAGCTGATGAGCTGCGCGCGCTACTTCAGCGGCCGGCGATAGCGGAGCTCGTTCACCACCGCGCCCCAGATCTCGCCGGTCTCTTTGTGCCCGTCGGGCGCCCAGAGATCGTCGCGGTAGAAGCCGTCGGCGCGTTCATTTCCCTCGAGGAGCATCAGCATCGCGGTCTCGTAGCCTTGCTCGACGAGGCGTTTGCGCGCGGCGGCGATGAGCTGGCGGCCGATGCCGCGGCGCCAATGTTCGGGGTCGACGTGGAGCGCCATCAGCTCGCCGGCGCCTTCGAGGCTTCGGGATGGGCCGGTGGTAGCGAAGCCGCACACCGTCTCGCCTTCGACCGCGAGCAGCGTCGCTGGCTTGCCCGGGGCGGTGTCGTCGAAGGTGTAGCGCGCCGCGCGGTCTTCCGCGCGCAGGCTGTCGAGGTACGAATCTGGAAGCAGCCCGCGGTACGCCGTCTGCCACGCCCGCACGTGGATGCGCGCGACCGCGAGGGCGTCGCCGGGAACGGCCAGGCGTAAGGAGATCATCCGCGGATCCTGGATGCCTCAGCGGCGCCGGAGGATGAGGTTCTCGCGGAACGGGTTGCGGACCAGCGCCGGCGTCTTCGCCGGCTCTGCCGCGAGCATGAGCGCCGCTTGCGGCGAGACCGCGCTGACCAGCGGATGGCAGACGCCGCTGGCCCGCAGCCCCAGGGCGACGTTGAGCTGCGCCTCCAGCGGATCGCCCAGCGCGTGGCTGTAGTCGTCGGCGATGCTGCAGTCGGGCGCGAAGCCGTCGGGATAGTCGCCAAAGCCCTGGTCGTTGACGCCCTGGAACTGGATGGAGAAGTAAGTGGTGCCGCAGTTGTCCTGGGGAAAGAATCCGTAGGGCTTGCCGCACGTCGTGCCGCCGATGAGCGCGACCGTCACGCCAACGCCGCGCAAACCGTTGATCACCGCTTCGCTGGCCGAGCAGGTGTCGGCCGAGGTCAGGACGTAGACGCTGGTCAGGTTCAGCGACGGCAACGGCGTGCCCGACTCGGTGCTGAAGCCTTGCGCGGTCGCGTGAAAATCGGTGGTGACGTCTGCCGCGGTGAAGTTGAATGGATTGCGGTCGTTGTAGCTTTGCTTGTCGAAGGTCCGGCCGGTGGTGATGCCCGGGCCCGCGATCATGTACGCGAGCTCCGCCGCGATATCGAGAAAGCCGCCGCCGTTGTAGCGCAGGTCCAGCACCAGCCCGGTGACCGCAGCGGTCTTGAGCTGATTGATTGCAGCGATGAGCTGCGATTCAGCGGTGGCGATGTGATCGTTGAAGAGCAGGTAGCCGACGGTGCCCGTGGGCGTGGACAAGGTCTTCACGTTCTGCACCGGCGACTCGGTGATGGCTTGCGCGTTGACCTGCACCGTTCGCTTCACCGTCGAGCCTTGATCCTGCACCACGAAGGTGTGCGCGCCGGGCCCGGTGGGGAAGAGGCCGTTGTTCAAGGTGTCGACGTCGTTGCCGGCCACCACGTCCACGCCGTCCACGGTGAAGATGACCGTGCCGCGCGCGAGCCCGCCTTGACCGGTGGCGGCGCCGTCGCTGATGAAGGCGACCACCGCCTTTCGCGGCGGTGTGTTGGCCGGCAGGGCGATCTCCACGTCGTAGCCGTAGGCGACTCCGCTGAGCGCGAGGCTGTCCCACTGCGGGGTGTCGAAGATGAAGTGGAACTTGTCCTTGGCTTGCCCTTGAGCGTCGAGCAGCGGCGTCTTCAACGCATCGAAGTAATCGAGCGGCGTCGAATAGCTGTGGCGATCGAGCTTCGCGGTCGTGAGCAGCCGCACGTCCTGGTACCAGAGATAGGTCTCGTCGATCCAGGAGCGCAGGAACGCCTTCTCCGTGTCGAGGCTTCCCTGCACGTCTCCATACGGCGCGTTGGCGATGGGGTCGATGGTGCCGGCGGGCCGCGGGGAAGCGCACTGCTCCGCCAGCGTCGAGGAGGCCGGCAGCGGGCCGGTGTCTCCGATGCCGATGCCAGAGCCGCCGCAGCCAGCCAGGAATAGAGCGCAGAGAATCGAATGACGTCGAGACATTTGCGCGCAAGGTAATCTGGAATGCGGGGTCAAGTCATCCGGAGCTCCGGCCGCGGCAACATTTGATGCTAGAAGCCCGCGCATGGAGCCCTTGGAGCGCGCGCGGCTTTCGCTCGACGGACTGTCGGTCGGCGACGCCTTTGGCGAGCAGTTCTTTGGCCCGGGCATGGTGCGCCTGCTGGAGAACCTGGGGACGCGCGACCCGGCGCTGCTGCGGCCCGCGCCGTGGCGGACCACCGACGATACGGAGATGGCCTGCGAGATCGTCGCGCAGCTGGCCGAATCGGGCACCGTGCAGCAAGACGGCCTCGCCTTGCGCTTCGCGCGCCGGCACGCGGGCGATCCGGCGCGAGGCTATGGCGCGGGAGCACACCACATCCTCGACCAGATCCACGCCGGCGTGCCGTGGCGCGCGGCCGCCGGAGAGGCGTTTCGCGGGCAGGGCTCGCTGGGCAACGGCGGCGCCATGCGATCGGCGCCTGTCGGCGCGTACTTCGCGGAAGACGCTGGCGCCGTCGTGCGGCACGCGCGCGCCTCGGCGGAGGTCACGCACGCACATCCCGAAGGAATTGCCGGAGCGGTGGCGGTCGCGCTGGCGGCGGCCTGGGCGGTGCGCGCCGAGGGCACGCTCTTCGAATTCGTGCTGCACCACCTGAAGGAGACCAGCGCCACGCGCTTCGGACTCGAACGCGCGGCGGAGATGGCGCATCTGGCGCCGTGGGAGGCGGCGCGGGAGCTGGGCAACGGCTCGCAAGTGACCTCGGCGGACACCGTGCCGCTCTGCCTCTGGATGGCTTCGCGCTACCTGCACGACTACGCGGCGGCGCTCTGGGTCACCGCCGAGCAGTTCGGCGACCTGGACACCAACTGCGCCATCGTCGGCGGCATCGTGGCGCTGCGCTCGCCCGTTCCGCCCGGCTGGCTTGCCGCGCGCGAGCCGCTGCACGAATAGTCTGCTGCGCGCTCTAGCCTTTTGCCTTCTTCGCTGACTTTTCGGACGCTGGTTTGGCCGGCTTCGCCAGCGGCAGGCCTTTGGCCAACACGCGCGACTTGGGCTTCAACCAAAATTGCGGCGCGCCGGCCTTGCCCGACAGGTCGCTCACGTCGATGCGCACGATGGAGCCCTTCTTGAAGTCGATGGTGACGTCCTTCGCAGCTCCGCCCAGGAGCGACGCCAGCAGCGTCATCTGCGGGTCGTGGCCCACGAGGCCGATGGCCACGGCGTCCTTGTTCGCCTTCTTCGACAGCTCGAGCAGCATCGTCTCCGGCTGCGCCGTGGGCCGCAGCGACTCCAGGATGCCCACGTCCGATTGCTCGAGCGCGCCCGCCAGGATCTCGGCGGTCTGCACCGCGCGGGGCAGCGGGCTGGTGAAGAGCTGATCGATGGGCTCGTTCAGCCGCGCGAAGGCGCGCGCCAGCCTGCGGAAGCGGCGGCGGCCCTTGTCCGTCAGCGGGCGGCTCTCGTCCGGCAAATCTCCGCGCTCCGCGTGCTCGACCGCGATTCCGTGCCGCACCAGATAGATTCGAATCATTTCTTTCCCTTGCGGCGAAAACAGGTTGGCGCGTGATCGTCGACGAGGCCCACCGCCTGCATCCACGCGTAGACGATGACCGGCCCCACGAACTTGAAGCCGCGCTTCTTCAGCGCCGCCGAGACCTCTTCCGAGAGCGCGGTCTTGGCCGGCACAGGTCCGGTATTGCGCAGCGGTTTGTTGTCGACGAAGGCCCAGCAAAACTTGGAGAAGTCCTCGCCGGCCTTTTGCATGGCGAGGTAGGCCTTGGCGTTGCCGATGGCCGCCTCGATCTTCAACCGCGAGCGGACGATGCCCGCGTCCTGCAAGAGCCGCTCTACGTCGCGGGCGGTGAACTTCGCCACCACCTCCGGCTTGAAGCCTTTGAACGCCTTTCGAAAGGCCTCGCGCTTGTGGAGAATGGTGCTCCACGAGAGGCCGGCCTGGAAGCCGTCCAGGGTGAGCTTCTCCCAGAGCGCCCGTCCGTCGTGTTCGGGCACGCCCCACTCTTCGTCGTGGTAGGCGGCCATCTGCTCGTCGTTGTCGGACCAGGCACAGCGCTTCTTCATCATGGAGTCACGCTGCTCCAAGTCGAATCATCTGTCACCATCTTGGTGATGAACTGCTGCTCGGTGGTCGAGCCCTGGGCGATGGTGGGGTTGAAGAAGAGCACGTGGCCCGACTGCGACGATTCGAAGATCTTGAGGTTGGCGTGGGTGAATTGGCGGGCGACGTCCTCGTCGAGGCCGGTGGTGAACTGCGGCTGCGTGATCGAATAGAAGGTGGGAATGACCGTGTCGGACCGGTAGCTGATCAAGGCGCCGCGGCTGCCCGGCAGCGACTGCGCGGCGAAGCCGAAGAAATCCGACAGGTCGGTGGCGCAGCAGCCCGAAGGCAGGCTCGCCGCCAGGTTCCACGAAGCGCGCCAGGTGGGCTCGATGCTGCCGCCGCTACGCAGCGCCGCCACGTCGGCCGGCAGGACGCTGCCCGAATCGTCGATCATGTCCACGCGGATGCCGCCGAACGCCGCCTGCGTGCGCGGCCAGTTGTAGAGCGCCCCCACACCGCCGGCGCTGCTGCCCGCGAGCACCACGCGGTCGGTCTGCGGGAAGGTCGGGACGATGCGCTCGAGGAACGCGGTGAAGTTCTCGTAGCCGGCGTGCATGCCCCAGGCCTGGACGCTGCTGCCCGCGTGGACGTCGCCCGTGCAATAAGGAACATAGACGTAGCTATAATCTTTGAATGGATTGGCCGCGGCGGTGCGATCGAAGAAGCCGCCCTGGATGGCGAGGATGGTGGTGGACTCTGAATTGAACTGCGCCTGGCTGTAGCCGGTGGTGAAGTTGGCCGCGGTCTTGGCGGTGATGCAGGTCAGCTGATCCCAGCAGGCGCCGCCGCCCTCCAGGTAGATGAGCACGCGCGAGCTGGCGGCGTTCAAGTTGACGCCGATGCCCACCGTGCTCCCGTCGCCGCAGTGTGAGTTGTCGAACGGCACCCAGGTCCAGGTCTGCGCGGGCGCGGTGATGGCGGCGCCGGGCGTGAAGGTGCCCGCGTCCGTGCCGGCGTCGGAGGTTCCCGCGTCCGGCCCGGCGTCGAGCGGGCCCGGGTCGTTGATGGTCTGGTTGGAGCCGCAGGCGATAGCGCAGAGAAGAACGATCGATGCGAGCTGTTTCGTCATATGATTGACCCCCGAAGGCGCTGCTTAGCAGACTTCCCAGAGGTGGTCATGGTCACGGACAGCCTCACCAACCCGACGGTCAAAGCAGCCATCGAGGCTTTGCAGAAGGGCGACAAGGCGGCCTGGTCTGCGCTCTTCGAGCCCGGCGCGAAGCTCTTCGACGACGGCAACCCGCAGCGGCTGGCGGACTTCACCAACGATGCGCTGGGCCACGAGCGCTTCACGAAGATCGAGCGGGTAGAGAACGACGGCCTGGACCTGGTGGGCCAGTTCCACTCCGAGCGCTGGGGCGACTTCCGCACCTACTTCAAATTCCACCTCGCGCCGTCCGGGAAGATCAAACGGCTGGACATCGGACAGTCGGAATAGATGCACACCGTCATCGTCCTCGCGATTGGTTTTGGCTTGCTCGCGGTCTGCACCATCGGCGGGCGCTTCCTGGGCTTGACGCAGGCGTTCGTGCTCGCCTTCCTGCCGCTCTGGCTCGTCGGCGCCGGCATCAACATGTACCTGGGCGTGAAGAAGGCCGGCTATTCGGTGAGCGAGGAGCTGCCGATGTTTCTCCTGGTCTTCTCCGTTCCGGCCGCCGCCGCGCTGCTCATCTGGTGGAAGCTGCGTTAGACTCGAGCTTATGAATTGTAAGTCGATGTATGTATGTCTATTGCTGGCCGCCTGCGCGCGCAGCGGCACGCCGGTACCGGCTTTGCCGGCGTTGGATGGCGGCGTGCCCCTGGCCGCCGGTTGCAAGCGCGGCGCCGGCTACAACAATGAGAACGGCGTGGATGTCAGCGCGTTCTCCAAGGGAATTGGCTGGTGGTACGACTGGGCGTCCGTCCCCGACGCCAAGGCCCACGCGGCGCTGAGCGACGGCGGCGTCGAATATGTTCCAATGGTTTGGACCGGCCCGCCCAACGCGAGCATCGACGTGCAGGGCCTCATCAAGAACATCCCGGCCGAGGCGGAGTACCTGCTGGGCTTCAACGAACCCAACTTCGGCACGCAGGCCAATCTCACTCCGGCGCAGGCGGCGGCGGCATGGCCGCAGCTGGAGCAGATCGCCAAGGCGCGCAACCTCAAGCTCGTCTCGCCCGCGGTCAATTACTGCGGCGGCAACTGCAACGAGACCGATCCGTTCAAGTGGCTGGACGCTTTCATCGCCGCGTGCACCGATTGCCAGGTCGATTACATCGCCTTCCATTGGTATGCCTGCTCGAAGGACGCGCTCTCGGGAATGCTGACGCGCTTCGAATCCTATGGGCGGCCGGTGTGGCTGACTGAGTTTGCCTGCCTGGACAACGCCGACACCTCCGAATCTGCGCAGGAGACCTATATGAAGGCCGCGGTGCCGGTGCTGGAAGCAGATCCAAAGGTATTTCGCTATGCCTGGTTCATCGGCAGATCTTCCCCGGGCTCGAGCAGCTACGATCTGCTGGCCGCCCCAGGGGCGCTCTCGGCACTTGGCAATACCTACGCCGGCTTCGACGGAGCGTGCCGCCCGTGAAACGACGCCTCGCAAGGTGGCAATGGGTGTCGCTCGCCGCGGTGGTCTCCATCGGAAGCTGTTGCGCCTACGCGGTGGTCAGCAGCCTGCCGCCGTCCGACAAGGCGCTGATGGCCGCGTTCAAGGCCAACAAGCCTGTCTATGAACAGCTTCGCGGCATGCTGCAGCACGAGGATCCCCTGATCACGATGGTGGCCGACTGGGGCGTGATGCGCGGCGAGAGCACGATTCGCCCCGAGGACTTGCGACTGCCGGGGGCCAGTTTTCCTGCGGAGCGCTACGACGAGTACATGCGGCTCTTGAAGAAAATTGGCGGACTGTCGGTGAGCCGCTTTCGCGCGCCAGACCCGCAAATCCGCATTCTCGTGTGGGCTTCGGGATTCGCCGGCGACACCATCCACGAGGCCATCTGCTGGCAGCCCGACGAACAGGAGCTCGCCCGGCTTCACGACTATTACAAACCAATCGAGGAGAGCTGGTTCGTCTATCGCGATTTCAAGCCGCACTGACGCGCGGGGCGGCTGGAACCAGCCGCCCCGCAAAAGCGGCTACTTCACGAAGAGCTTCTTGGGGATCATGCAGTGGATGCCTTTGCGGATATCCACCATCTGGCTCACGCGGCAGTCGGCGGCCATCGCGGCGAGTGAGTAGGCCTCATAGCGGGTGAGTCCCTTCTCGGTGCCCAGGAAGTC
>DATBAA010000669.1:0-5687 GCA_036271755.1 Myxococcales bacterium
CTGGAAAGCCGAGCGCGACGCCAATGGACGCGCTGGCAAAGACCTCGGTGCCGTTCAGGTCGTGGGGCGCCGCGAAGGCCGCGTGGATGCGCTCGGCCGCGCGCAGCGGCTCCTCGGCGTCGCTGAAGTCCTCGAGCAGCATGGCGAACTCGTCGCCGCCCAGCCGCGCCACGGTGTCGCCCGGCTTCACGCAAGCCAGGAGCCGCTGGCCCACCCGCACCAGCAGCTGATCGCCCAGCATGTGTCCCAGGCTCTCATTGACCGTCTTGAAGCGGTCGATATCGAGAAAGAGCACCGAGAAGCGATAGTCCGAGCGGCGCTGCACGAACGCCATCGCCTGCCGCAAGCGATCGAAGAACAAGGTCCTGTTCGGCAGCCCGGTCAGCGCGTCGTGCAGCGAGTCGTGGGCGAGCTTCTCCTCCGACTCCTTGCGCGCGCTGATGTCGCTCTGCGAGCCGGCCACCCGCACGGCCGTCCCTTCCGCGTCGCGCACCGCCGCCCCACGCACCAGCATCCAGCACCAGCGGCCGTCGAAGTGGCGCACCCGGTGCTCGATCTCGAGGTGCGGCACCTGGCCTTGCAAGTGGGCCGCCAGCGCCGCCCGCAGCCGCTCCTTGTCGTCGGCATGCACCCGCGTGAACCACTCGTCGGGCTTGTCGCCGATCTCGGCTTCGCCGGCGCCCAGCTGGGCCTTCCACCGCGCCGAGAAGTACATGCGGCCGGCGCGCAAGTCCCAATCCCAGAGGCCGTCGTTGGAGCCCAGCGCGGCCAGCGCGTAGCGCTCCTCGTTGTCGCGCATGGCCCGCTCGACCCGCCTGCGCTCGGTGATGTCGAGCAGCACGCCGATGACCGCGGGCTTTCCCTCGAAGTCGATGCGCGAGCCGTGGACCTCTACCTCGACCAGGGTTCCGTCCTTGCGCTTGCCGCGGAACTCGTAGCGCAGGTCGTGCAGCTCGCCGTCGACGCGCTTGCGCAGGTTCTCGCGCACCAGCTGCCGGTCGGCGGGCCAGGTCACGTCGTCGACGCCGATGCCGTTCGCGGCGATCTCCCCGGGCGCGTAGCCGAAGATCTCCTCGAACTTCGGATTGACGTAGACGTAGATGCCGTCGCGAATCAGGTAGCAGCCGACGATCGACTGCTCGACCAGGGCGCGAAACTTGTCCTCACTGGGCACCAGCGTCGAATGAGGCATCAATGGCGCGCACCTTACTTCATGGTAAGAGCGCTTGGAAATGAACCGCCGTCGCGACATCGACTGGATGCGCGGGATCGCGGTGCTCTGCATGATCGAGCACCACACCTTCGACGCGTTCTTGCGGGCGGACTTGCACGGGTCCCCGGCCGATCGCGTCTTCCGCTACGTCGGGGGCCTCGCGGCGCCCGGTTTTCTCTTCCTGGCCGGCCTCGCCATGGCGCTGGCGCTCGAGAAACAGACCGCGAAGGGCGCCTCCCGCCGCGATGCCGCGCTGGGCGGCGTGAAGCGCGGCCTCTGGATCATCGCCGGCGCCTATCTCTTCCGCATCCAGGAGTGGGCCTTCGCCTTCGGGGGCTCTCCGGCGACCGACATCCTCCGCATCGACGTGCTGAACTGCATCGGCGTCGCCCTGGTGCTGGTCTCGCTGCTCTTCTGGCTCTCTCCGCGGCTGGTCTTCTTCCTGGCCGCCGCCGCGGCAGTGGTTTTGGCGACGCCGGCGATCAGCGCAGCCGATCTCTCGCTCTTGCCGCGCCACCTCGCCGACTACCTGAACGGCCGCCAGCCGCGCGCGCTCTTTCCGCTCTTCCCCTGGATCGCGCACGCCTTCACCGGCGCCGCGGCGGGCCTCGCGCTCGCGCGCTCACGCAGCGAAGTCCGGACGGTGGCCATCTTCGCAGGCCTCGCCTTCGCGGCCTGGCTTTTGCCGCAGCCCGCGGTCTGGAGCGACGCCGCGCCCGCCGTCTTCCTGCTGCGCGACGGCCTCGCGGTGGGCCTGCTCTCGGCCTGCTGGCTCGCTGACCGCTTCCTGCCCAAGAGCCTCTCCGGCGGGCCGCTGCTGCTGATGGGCCGGCACTCCTTGCTCATCTATTGGGTGCACATCGAGATCGTCTACGGCCGCTGGTTCTGGCGCACCCGCGGCACGCTGAGCATCCCGCAGGCAGCGCTCGGTCTCGCCCTGGTCATCGCCGCCATGTACGTCCTCGCGAGGCTCGTCGAATCCATCCAGACGTCAAGGCGCGCCCGCCGCGCGCCAGCCCCGGCGGCCGCGTGATTCACGATCTGCTCTCGTTCAGCGTCCTCTGCTTCTCGGCCATCTTCTTCGTGGTCGACCCCATGGGCGTCATTCCCATCTTCATCGCCATGACCCGCGAGGACCCGCCCGAGAAGCGGCGCAGCATGGCCAAGCGGGCCACCATCGCGGCCTTCTTCATCCTCACCACCTTCGCCGTGGCCGGGACGCTCATCTTCAAGGTCTTCGGCGTCACCTTGGGCGCATTCAAAGTGGCCGGCGGCATTCTCTTGCTGCTGACGGCCATCGAGATGCTCCAGGCACAAAAAGGCCGGACGCGCGTCTCACCGGAAGAGGAGCGCGAAGGCGCTGAAAAGGAGGACGTCGCCATCTTCCCGCTCGCCATCCCGCTGCTCGCCGGCCCGGGCTCCATCGCCACCGTCACCACCTTGATGGGCAAGGCCGGGAAGGTCGTCTTCGCCATCCCGGTCATCCTCTCCATCGCCGTGACCTGCATCGCGGCCTACGCCATGCTGCTCGCGGCCGAGCGCATCCAGCGGCTGATGGGCGTCACCGGCCTCTCGGTCATGAACCGCGTCATCGGCCTCATCATCGGCGCCATCGGCGTGCAGTTCATCTTCGACGGCCTGCGCGACACCTTCCCGGGGCTCTCCTAAGTGAACCGGGCGGCGCTCGCGCTGCTGCTGACCTCCAGCGGCTTCGCGTTGCTCGCCAGCCAAGGCTGCGCGCTGCCGGTGGTGAGCGCGGGAAACTTCCTGCCTGCCGGCGATCTGCAGCCGGGCGAGTTCCACGCCAGCGTCTCCATGGAGGCCTCCCGCGTCCTGGCCGGCCCCAGCGACGTCCACGACCCCAGCACCACCTCCGCCGCCGCGCCCATTCCGGACGAGGCGCAGAAGTGGCAGGTCTCCACCTGGTTCGCCTCCGACCTCACGCTCCGCTACCAGCTGCTTCGGCGGGTGACGCTGGAGGGGCAGATCAAGCTCACCAACCCCATCAGCCCCTTCGTGCCCAACCTGGTGGGCGGCGCGCTGGGCGTCCGCATACGCCTCTTGGAGCACGCGCCGGCGCAGGGGTTTGCCGCCGAGATCGGCCTCAAGGCGGTGGGCATCTCCGCCCAACAGACCCTCGACCGGACGGCCGGAGATCTCCAGCAGACCGACACCTGGAACTACCGCGCCTTCGGGGCCGAGCTGCCGCTCATCGTCACCTATCGCGTCAATTCGCTGATGGCGGTGACCGCGTCGCCGTTCTTGCGCGCCTACTACATCCGCGCCTGGCACAACCTCGATACGCTCTCGACGCACGAGCAGACCATCCTCTTCTTCACGCCGGTGCTCTCGGGCGGCCTGGGGGTCTCGTTCGCGTTCGATCTCGGGCCGCTCCAGCTGGCGCCGGGCCTCGCCATGGAGCTCGCCACCCGGCCGGGAGACAACGCCAACACGCACGTCCTCTTCGAGCCGGGCGTCTCGGTGGGAACCCACTTTTGAGCCCGCTCGCCACCGCCGCCGAGTACCTGATCTTCTGGATCCTGCTCCCCTTTCTCTGGCTGCACCCGCGCGTGCGGCAGGGGGTGCGGCGCCGGCTGGGGCTCTACGAAGGCGTGCCGCTGCCGACGGGGTCTCCGCGGATCTGGTTCCATGGCGCCTCGGCGGGCGACGTCCTGGGCCTGGTACCGGTGATTCGCGAGCTCCGGGCGCTGCGGCCGGACGCGTGCATCATCTTGTCTTCCATCACCGACTCGGGCGCCTCGATGGCCCGGCAGAAGCTCGTCTCGCAGGGTCTCGCCGAGCTGGTGACCTTCTTGCCCTACGATCTTCCCGGAGCCTGCCGGCGGGCCATCGCGGCGCTGCGGCCCGACGTGCTGGTGCTCGAGTACACCGAGCTGTGGCCGCAGCTCATCCACGCGGCCGCCCGGGCCAAGGTGCGGCTGGCGATGACCAATGGGCGCCTGCGCCCGCGCAATGTCCGCCGCTACCGGCTGCTCTTCCGGCTGGTGGGAAATCTGCTGGCCATGTTCGACGTGCTGATGATGCGCGCCGAGGACGAGGCCGAGCGCGCGCTCTCGCTGGGCGCGCCGCGCGATCGGGTGCAGGTCACCGGCAACACCAAGTTCGACGCGCTGGCGGTCAGCGTTCCCTTGCAGGCCGACGCCGCGCTGAAGGCAGCGCTCTCGCTGGACGCCGAGCGGCTCTGGGTCTGCGGCTCGACTCACGAGGGCGAAGAGCTGCCGCTCTTGCGGGTCTTCGCGGCGCTGCGGCGCGAGCACCCGGACTTGAGGCTCCTGATCGCGCCCCGGTACATCGAGAGGGCAGGGCGGGTGCTCGCGGCCGCGCGGTCGCTCGATCTTCCGGCGCGCCTGCGCTCGCAGCCGGGCGGCGCGGAGGCCGTGATCGTCCTCGACACCATCGGCGAGCTGGTGCGCGCCTACCAGCTGGCCACGGTGGTCTTCGTCGGAGGCAGCTTCGGGCGGCGCGGCGGGCAGAACATCTTGGAGCCGGCGGCGTGCGGCAAGCCGGTGCTCTTCGGGCCGCGCATGGAGAACTTCGCCGACAGCGTGCAGGTGCTGGTCGGGCGCGGCGGGCTGCAGGTGAAGAACCCCGTGGCGCTCTTGAAGCTGCTGCGCGATCTGCTGGCGCGGCCGGGCGAATTGACCAAGCTGGGCGAGCTGGCGCGCGAGGCGGTCTCGTCGGTGCGAGGTGCGTCGGCACGGGATGCGAAGCTGATCGCGGAGCTGTTGCCGTGAAGTGGTGGTGGCGGGACCGGCCGCCGCTCTGGACCTTGCCGCTCGCGCCGCTGTCGCTGCTCTATGCCGCGGGCGCTCGCGTGCATCGCGCTTCGGTGAAGGCCGTTCGCGCTTCGGTGCCGGTCATCTCCGTCGGCAACCTGACCGTGGGCGGCGCGGGGAAGACGCCGGTGACGCTGTTTCTCGCTCGGCGGCTCTCGGGCCATCGCAAGCCGGCCATCTTGAGCCGCGGATACGGACGCGACTCGCGCGAGCCGCTGCGCGTGACCGCGACGACGCCGGTGCGGCTCTGCGGAGACGAGCCGCTGCTGCTCGCGCGGCAAGGCCTCGACGTCTGGGTTGGACCTTCGCGGGCGCTCTTGGCAGAGCTTGCCGTCAAGGCCGGCGCGGACGTGCTGCTGCTCGACGACGGACTGCAGCACCACGCGCTGGCTCGCGATCTTGACGTCGTCGTCCTGGACGCTTCCAATCCGCTGGGCAACGGCGCGCTTCTGCCGCGCGGGCCGCTGCGCGAGCTGCCGCAGGCGTTGAGCCGCGTGCGGCGCGGCCTCTTCTGGCTGACGCGCGCCGATCTGCCGCGCCATCCGCTGGCCGGGTCCTTGAGCGGGTTTCCGCAGGTGGAGAGCTTGTACGAACCGCGCGCGGAGCTTCGGGGCCAGCGCGTCTTTCTCTTTGCCGGCATCGCGCGGCCGGCGAGCTTCGAAGCTTCTGTGCGCGCG
>DATBAA010000670.1:0-2866 GCA_036271755.1 Myxococcales bacterium
GCGGCCGGCTCGACGCGGCAGCTCGATCAGATCTTCCTCGAGACCAACGTGCTGACCGCCGTCCGCAAGGCGCTCAACCGTCCGTACGGCGGCATCGTCGTCGCCGGCCCCACGGGCTCGGGCAAGACCTCGTCGATGTACAGCATCTTGAACGAGCGCAAGGTCACGCGGCCCGACACCAACATCATCATGGTGGAGGACCCCATCGAGTACCGCCTGCCCGGCGTCACCCAGGTGCAGGTGAACATGGCGGTGGGCCTGGGCTTTGCCCAGGTGCTGCGCTCGATGCTGCGGCAGGACCCGGACGTCATCGTCGTCGGCGAGATGCGCGACGAGGAGACGGCGCAGATCGCGCTCGAGTCGGCCATGACGGGCCACCTGCTGCTCACCTCGCTGCACGCCAACAACGCGGTCTCGGCTTTGGCCCGTCTGGAAAACCTGCGCTGCTCGCGCGCGCTCGTCGCTCAGGCCGTGCAGATCGTCCTGGTGCAGCGCCTGGTGCGCAAGCTCTGCTCCAACTGCCGCAAGCTCGACCCGGTGCTGCCCGTGCTGCACGACAGCCTGGTGGCGCGGAAGATCATCGGCAAGGACGACATGCTGCTTCCCCGCGCGGTCGGCTGCGATGCCTGCGCGGGCACAGGCTACATCGGCCGCGCCGCCATCCTCGAGTGCCTGCAGATCACGGACGGCCTGCGCGAGGCCATCGCCTCGGGCAAGTCGTTCGCCGAAGTGCGCAACCTCGCGGTCGAGGAGAAGGCGCTCATTCCGGCGGTCGACTACGCCCGCTTCCTGCTGCAGAAGCAGGTCATCAGCGCCAGCGAAGTCCTCGTCTCGATGGCCGAATAGGAAAAGGGCCGCCCCGAGTGAGCTCGGGACAGCCCCTTCGCACCCTTCGCGGTAAAAGTTACTTCACCGTCGGGCGGACCGTGACGAGCGCGCTGTCGAAGCCCGGGACGCTGCCGCTGATGAGCAGCAGGTTGCTCTCGGGGACGACGTCGATGATGGTCAGGTTCTGGATGGTGCGGGTGTCCGTGCCCATGTGGCCCGGCATGCGCTTGCCCTTGAACACGCGGCCCGGCGTCTTGCGCATACCGACCGCGCCCATGTGCCGGTGGACTTCGTGCGCCGAGGCTGCGTTGCGCGCCTGGCCCTTCATATGGTGCCGCTTCATGACGCCGGCGAAGCCGAAGCCGCGGGTGACGCCGGTGACGTCGACCTTGTCGCCCTTCTTGAACAGCTCCACCGTGACGGTCGAGCCGATGGCGTGGCCGTCCAGCTCCTTGGCCTCGACGCGGAACTCCTTCATGCGCGCGTGCGGCTTCTGGCTCTTCTTGGCGAACTGCTGCAGGTAAGGCCTGGTCTTGCGGTTGGCGGCCTTCTTGTCGTCCATCTCTTCATGGGCGACGATCAGCGCGGTGTAGCCGTCGCGATCCATGGTGCGGTGCCCGGCGACCAGGTTGGGCGTCGCTTCCACCACGGTCACGGGAATGGACGCGCCGTCCTCCGCGAACACGGTGGTCATTCCGATCTTCTTTCCGAGGATGCCCTTCGACATGACAAACGTCCTTTAGCTCTGCCTCCCGCTTGATTGCGGCGCAGCATGCCTTTGCGGCAGAGGCTGCGGGCGGTCCGAGAATGAGACCACGCGGAGGTGTTGCGGCCCTTCCTGTTCGAAGGGGGCGCGCTGTGTAGCACAGGCGCGCAGGTTCAAGCAAATCCCTAGACGCTGCGCGTCGCCTTCCCAGGTGGGCACACTTTTACCCTCATCAGGCGGCCATCCAAGCGGTTTCCCGAGTGAGCGGCCTCCGGAACGCCCGCTGGCACGCTAGCTGCTCTAGCCCCCCGCGTGGATGAACGGAACGCCGATTGGGCGCTCCTCACGGGGGTCGGGATGACGGGGTCGATGGTGGCGGGGGCGGGGATGGGGAATACGACTCTGGTCGTGAAGGCCGGCGCTGCGCGCCGCAAGACGCTGGCCCTGGTGCTGGCGATGGCAGTCGGCGCCGGCGTCTGCGGAGCGGTGCTGGGCCTGGTCAGGCACCCGGAACCGAACCGCACCGGCGAGCAGTTCGCGTACACCGCCACCGCGGCCGTGGCCGCCGCTCGAGACGCCGAAGCCCGCGCCCGCGACGCCGTCGCGCACGCCAAGGCCATGGAGGCCCAGGCCAAGGCGATGGAGCAGCAGCTGGCCGAAACCCAGGCCCGCCTCGCCGCGCTCGCCGGCGTCGAGCAGGACCAGGCAGACTTGAAGGAGGCCGAGCGCATCGGCATCCCGCGCTTCATGAAGGACTCCACCGCCCTCTGGGGCGACGAGCGCCGCCGCGTCGAGATCGCCATCGTCCGCGAGGCCCGCATCAACGGCCTCGACCCGCTGATGGTGGCCGCGGTCATCCACGTCGAATCGCACTTCAACCCCTTCGCCACCTCTGGAGTCGGCGCCAAGGGCCTGATGCAGCTGATGCCGCCGACCGCCCAGTGGCTGATGGACAAGGACGTCAACGACGACAGCACCGGCAAGATCCGCGCGGAGCACCTCTTCAACCCGGTCTTCAACATCAAGCTCGGCACCGCCTACCTCGCCCAGCTCCTCAACCGGTTCGACGGCGACATCAACCTCGCCCTCATCGCCTACAACGCCGGCCCGGGCACCGCTCACTCGCTCACGCCCAACGGCAAAGCCTTCAAGCGCCTGTCGGTCTACCCGCAGTCGGTCCTGGCGGCCTATCGCACCCTCCTGACTCCGCCGCAGCAGCTCGCATCGCGGTAGCAATCCGCAAGTCTTCCGGAGCATCGGCAGAGTGAGCAAGCTGTCGTCCAAGGAGAAACAACCATGGACAAGAAGAACATCGAAGGAGCAGTTGATACG
>DATBAA010000671.1:0-2243 GCA_036271755.1 Myxococcales bacterium
TACGACGAGCGCGCTTCTGCCGCCGAGCACCAGGCAGCGCGGGTACGTCAAGCTTTGCGGCTGGGAAAGCCGCAATAGGCAGCTCCACCGAGAAGAGCGCGCCGCCGCCGCGCCGGTTGGCGACGCCGACGGTGCCGCCCATCCGCTGCAAGAGCGTGGAGACGATGAAGAGCCCGAGGCCGCTGCCGTTCTCGCCCTTGGTGGTGAAGAAGGGCTCGAAGATGCGCCCCAGATCTTCCGCGGCGATCCCGGAGCCATGATCGGCGACCACGAGGCGCACCCGCTCGCCCAGCGCCGCGCCGGTGATCGAGACCCCGCCGCCGGCCTCGAGGCCGTTGCGCAGCAAGTTGAGGAAGACGTGCACCAGCTCGCCGGGCGATCCGTTGATCGGAGGCAAGACCCCGAGGCGAACCTCGATCTGCGGCTGCTTCCCGTCGCGCCGCGCGTCCAGCTGCGCGAGGCGCACCGCCTCGGCAATGACCGTCTCCAACCGCACCGGCTGCAGCGGCTGGGCGCCGGTGCGCGCGAAGTGGTGCAGCCGGCCCACCACCAGCGAGCTGTCCTCGATGCCGCGCGCCATCGACTCCATGACCTCGCCGCACCGGCTGCGCACCACCTCGTCGTTCTCGATGGAGGCGAGCAGGTAGCGCACGCTGCGCAGCGTGCTGGAGAGATCGTGCGCCACCGCCGCGGCCAGCTGCCCCAGCACGCGCAGGCGCTCGCCGCGCCAGAGGCGCGACCGCGACTCCGGACCGTCGCTGGCCCAGGTCTCGGCCTCCTCCGCCGCGATGGCCAGCGTCAGCCCGGCCGTCACCTCCAGGCGCACCACCAGCCTCGCGCTCCCGCGGCCCGGAAGGCGCAGCTCGTGAATGGCCATGCCTCTCGCCTTCAGCTGCGGAATCACCGCCAGCAGCTTGGGCAGGACGGCCTTGGGCACCATCTGCGTCCAGCGGGCGCTGGCGTGAAAGACGACGCCGTTCTCGATCATCGCCGCCGCCACCGTCGCGAGGCGCCCCGAAGCGCTGGCTACCACCTCCGCCGGAACGCTGCCGAGCTGATCGGAACGCGCAACCAGCGCCGCATACTTGCGCGCCAGCTGCAGATACTTCGTGCGCAGGAGCTCGAGGTCCCGCGGCTCGGTGTCAGGTTTTTCGCGCCTTCCCATTTCCGTTCGCCTTCAGCCTGGCCAGCTCCGCGACCAGCGCCGCAAGTCGCGTCGCGTCGTCGAAGAGAACGATGGACCCCAGCACCTTGCCGCCGTCGATGATGGGCACCGCCGCCACCGACGCGGTGCCGCGCACGCCGCCGGGCAGCTCGTACTCGATCTGCTCCGCGCGCAGCGACGCGTTCTGTTGCAATGACTTGCGGATGCGTTGAATGGTAGCCCGCCCCAAAGCGGGAATGTGCAGCGTCCAGAGCGATTGGCCAACTGCCTCTTCTTCGGTGACGCCCAGCAGGCGCTCGGCTGCCAGGTTCCACATCTTCACCTTGCCCGAATCTTCCAGGACGATGACGCCCGCGGTGAGGCTGCGGATGATGGTCCGCTGCACGAACGTCAGGGTGTTCATCTCGTCGGTGCGGTGGGCCAGCTCGCGGTTGGTGGCGTCGAGCTCCGCGTTGGTGGACTGCAGCTCTTCGTTGGTGGTCTCCAGCTCTTCGTTGGAGGACTGCAGCTCTTCGTTGGTGGTCTGCAGCTCCTCGTTGGCCGACTGCAGCTCCTCGTTGGTGGTCTCCAGCTCCTCGTTGGAAGATTGCATTTCTTCGTTCAGCGTTTGCAATTCCTCCAGGGCCGACTGCCGCTCGTCGTTGGCCTGGCGCAGGCTGCGCTCCAGATCGCGGAAGGAGGTGACGTCCTCCACCACGTAGAGCAGCCCGGAGATCTCGTTGCCCGCGTCGCGCATGGCCGAGACCTCCACCGACAGCTGCGCGCCCGGCGCGTCGCTGGCGCGGGTGAGCGTGCCCGAGGCCCGCTCGCGATCGCTGCGGCCCTCGCGCACCGCGGTGGTCTTCTCGATCAGCAGATCGCCCGCCAGCCCCGGCAGGTTGAGCGCCGCCAGCTTCTTGCCGGTCACTTCGCTCTCGAGCCTGCCCCAGAGCGTCACCGCGGCGCCGTTCCAGAAGAGGATGGTGCCGTCCAGCCCGGTGACGATGAGCGGCTGCCGCACCGACTGCAGCACGTCGCGGTGGAACTGCTCCACCGTCTGCAGCTCTCCGCGGCCCACCTCTTCGGTGCGCAGGATGGT
>DATBAA010000672.1:0-3958 GCA_036271755.1 Myxococcales bacterium
GAAGCGGCCGGCCTGCAGCGCCTCCATGCCCAGCGCGGCGTTGGCGGCGATCTGGACCAAGGCCCCGAACTCCTCCAGCGTCAGCGCCAGCAGCTCGCGCGCGTCGGCGTCGTCCTCCACCACCAGCACGCTGCAGCCGCGCAGGGCCTCGCGCGAGATCTGCA
The DNA here is from genome assembly GCA_036271755.1 of Myxococcales bacterium. Taxonomy (GTDB): domain Bacteria; phylum Myxococcota; class Myxococcia; order Myxococcales; family 40CM-4-68-19; genus 40CM-4-68-19. Next base: position 165 of record DATBAA010000672.1, read on the forward strand.
GACTGCCAATCACCGGCGGTAGCGGCTCGGGCAGAGGTTGGAAGACGGCAACGGCGCGCGGCACGCCCGACCGCGGCAGCTCGACGACGAAGAGCGATCCGCGCCCGGGCCCGTCGCTGGACCCGCGGATGGTGCCGCCGTGCAGCTCGACCAGGTGGCGCGCGATGGCCAGACCCAGCCCCAAGCCGCCCTCGGCGCGAGTCAGCGCCGGCTGCGCCTGGCGGAACCGCCCGAAGAGGTGCGGCAGGAACTCCGGCGGAATTCCCGCGCCGTCGTCGCGCACCGAAAAGGAAGCGCCGGCCGCGCTGGCGTCGAGCCGCAGGGTCACGTTGCCGCCGGCCGGCGTGAACTTGATGGCGTTGCTCAGCAGGTTCCACAAGACCTGTTGGAGCCGATCCTGATCTCCGCGCACGGTCAGCCCGGTGGCCAGATGCGACAAAAGGCGCACGCCCTTGGCGGCCGCCGCCGGCGCGACCACGTCCACGGCGGTCCGCGCCACCCCGGCCGGGTCCAGCTCCACCAGCGTCACCCGCGTCTTGCCCGAGACGATGCGCGAGACGTCGAGCAGGTCCTCGACGATCTGCAGCTGCGAGCGCGCGTTGCGATCGATGGTGGCGATGGCGTGCGACAGCTCCTCGGGGATCTGTCCGCGCAGCTTGAGCATGCCCGTCCAGCCCAGGATGGAAGAGAGCGGGGTGCGCATCTCGTGCGAGAGCACGGCGAGGAAGTCGTCCTTGAGCCGCGTCGCCTCCTCCGCCTGCTGCCGCGCGGCCTGCTCCTTCTGCAACAGCTCCGCGAGCCTGGCGCTGGCCCGCGTCAGCTCCTGCCGGTTGCGCTCCGACTCCTGGTAGAGCCGCGCGTTCTCCATGGCCAGCGAGGTGAGGCGCGCCAGCTCCTCGGCCAGCGAGAGATCGGCGGCGTCGAAGCGGCGGCGCGACCCGGCGGCGATGAAGCTGAGCACGCCCAGCGACCGCCCCCGGCCCGGCAGCGGCACGAACATGGCCGAGCGGAAGCCGGCCTGGAGCAGGAACTTCACGCCCGGCTCGTCGTATCCGCTCTGCTGCACCATCAGGTCGGTGATCTCCGCGGCCAGGACCGGCTTGCCGCTCTCGAGCACCTGCTCGAGGACGCCGCGCGGGCGCTTGCTGCCGGTGCTGCGCTCCACCGCCGCCTGCATCAGCTCGGGGCTGAGGGCGCGGATGATCGAGGGCTCGAGCGAGCCCCCTGGACTTGCGAGGTGTGCCACGAACCAGTCCGCCAGCCGCGGCACCGAGAGCGACGCCAACCGCTCGAGGACCGCACCCGGATCAAGCGATTCAGAGAGCAGCGAGCCCGCCTCGGCGAGAAAGATCTGCCGCTCCCGCGCCTGGCGCTGCGCCGTGTAGTCGAAGAAGCTGGCCACCGCGCCGATGCGCTTGCCGTCCTCGCCGGGCAGCGGCGCGGCGCTCATCCGCACCGGCACGCGCGAGCCGTCAGGCCGCTGCAGCGTGCCCTCCTCGTCCACCACCACCTCGCCGGTGAGCAGGGCGCGCGCGATGGGCCACTCGGTGGAAGCGTACTGCGTGCCGTCCACGCGAAAGCCGACCGCGTTGTCGTACTCCGCCACGCTGCTCGCCCGGGCGACGCCCTCGAAGAGCCGGCGCAGCTCGGCGTTCATCTCCAGCACGCGCCCGTCCGCGCCGGCGATCACCAATCCCGCCGGCAGCTGCTCGAGTGAGATCTGCAGCAGCTGCTTCGCATCGCGCAGGTCCTGGTAGACCCGCGCGTGGCGCACGGCCAGACCTGCGCGCCGCCCCAGCTCCTCCACCAGCGCGGCCTCCTCGCCGCTGTAGGCCACGCCCGGCCGCGAGTAGCCCAGCGCGATGACGCCCAGCACCTGATCTCCGGCGCTCAGCGGCACGATCAGCGACGAGTGCGTGCCCAGCCGCTCCACCACCTTGGCGTAGGCCGCATCGATGGCGCGCAGCAGCGCCGGGTCGAGCTTCTGGTGCAGCACCGCGCGGCCCGTCTCCAGCGCCTCGCGCAGGCCCGCGCGCGGACGGCGCGGCATGGCGTGCAGCTCTTGCAAGAACGCCTCGTCCGCCGGCCGCGCCACCGCCTTGGCCACCGGCGCCAGCTCGTCTCCTTCGCGCAGGTAGAGCGTGCAGGTGTCGGCGAACGACGGCACCAAGAGCGGCGGAATGGCCCGCAGCGTCTCGCCGATGTCCAGCGACGAAGCCAGGATGGCGCCGGCCCGCTGCAAGAGCGAGCGCGCGTCGCGATCGAAGCTTTCGCCCAGGGGCAGCACTGGAAAAACCGGCTAACACACGATGGCCCACAAGACGAGAGACGCGGCGTCTTTCGGCGGCGGACCGTTCCTTTTCGGGTGGATCCTAAAATCTGCCGAATTGGCGGTCGAGCGCCAGGTTGACCAGCAGCACGTTGACGCGGGGCTCGCCCAGGACTCCCAGATCGCGGCCCTCGACGTAGTTCTCCACCACCTTGCGGACGCGGTCTTCCGAGACGTTGCGCGCCTTGGCGATGCGCGCCGCCTGATAGAGCGCGGCTTCGGGAGAGAGGTGCGGGTCGAGGCCGCTCGCCGAAGTGGTGAGCAACTCCGGCGGAATGTCGCTGCCGGGGTTCTCCTGCCGCAAACGCGCCGCGTCTTTGTCCGCGCGCTCGCGCAGGGCTTTCGACGAAGGCCCGAGGTTCGAGCCGCCCGACCCCGCGCCGTCGTAGCCGATGGCCGACGGGCGAGGCTGCAGATAGCCAGGCTTGATAAAGGCCTGCGCGATCAATTCGGAGCCGACGACGCGGCCAGCCTCGTCTTTGACCAGGCTGCCGTTGGCCCTGGCCGGAGCGATCAGCGCAATGGCCGTGATGGTCAATGGATAAGCAAGACCGGTGACGACGAAGGTGAAGAGCGTGGCGCGAATGGCAATCAATGTCTCTTTCATACGAGCCCCATGGCCTGCAGCGTGAGATCGAGCAGCTTGATGCCGACGAACGGCGCAATCACCCCGCCGACGCCGTAGATGAGCAGAGACCTGCGCAAGAGCGCGGCCGCGCCCAGCGGCCTGTAGCGCACTCCGCGCAGCGCCAGCGGAATCAAGAGGATGATGATCACCGCATTGAAGATCACCGCGGCCAGGACCGCGCTGTAAGGTGACGCCAGACGCATCACGTCCAAGGCTTTCAAAGAAGGGTAGGTCGCGACGAAGAGCGCCGGCAGGATGGCGAAGTATTTGGCGACGTCATTGGCAATGGAAAACGTGGTCAGCGTTCCGCGCGTCATCAACAGCTGCTTACCGACTTCGACCACCTCCAAGAGCTTGGTCGGGTCGGAGTCGAGGTCCACCATGTTGCCCGCCTCCTTCGCCGCTTGCGTGCCGGTGTTCATGGCCACGCCGACGTCGGCCTGGGCGAGCGCCGGCGCGTCGTTGGTGCCGTCGCCGGTCATCGCGACGAGCTTTCCCTTCGCCTGCTCCTCCTTGATGAGCTGCATCTTTTTTTCCGGCGTGGCCTGGGCGAGGAAGTCGTCGACGCCGGACTCCTTGGCGATGGCCGCTGCCGTGCGCGGGTTGTCGCCGGTCACCATCACCGTGCGAATGCCCATGGCCCGCAGGCGCGAGAACCGCTCCGCGATGCCGCCCTTCACCACATCCTTCAAATGAATGAGGCCGAGCATGCGCTTGCCGTCGCACACCGCCAGCGGAGTTCCGCCGCCGTCGCCGATGCGCCCCGCGGCCGCCAGCACGTCGGGGTCCACCGTGCCGCCCAGAGACCGCACGTAGTCCGCGACCGCCTCCACCGCG
>DATBAA010000673.1:0-5349 GCA_036271755.1 Myxococcales bacterium
GATCGGATTCTTGGCATTCACGCCCGCGCTGCCGCCGCCTTGAAACATCGCGGTCTTGCCGGCGGCACCGATGACGGCGATGGACTTCACCGCCGCGGGCAAGGGCAGGGCGCCGTCGTTCTTGAGCAAGACGCTGCCTTCGATGGCCACGTGCCGGGCAAACGCCGCATGATCCGCGATGGGTGTTGCCAGCGTGCCCGTCTGCGGGCGGTCGAAGAGGCCGCCGCGGAACATCGCAGAGAGAATGCGCAAGACGTGCGCGTCGATCGTCTCCTGCGGGACCGCGCCCAAGGCTTTGCCGTAGTAATCGCTGCCGGGCATCTCCATATCCAGGCCGCCATTCAAGGAAGCGACGGTCGAATGGGTGGCACCCCAATCGGAAGTGATGAACCCCTTGAAGCCCAGCTCTTTGTGGAGGATTTGATTCTGCAGCCGGCCGTTCTCGCAGGCAAAAGGCCCGTTGATTGCCGAATAGGAGCACATCGCGGACAAAGCCGCCGTCGAAGCTTCGAACGCCGGCAGATAGATCTCGCGCAAAGCCCGCTCCGAGACGATGGCGTTGTCGGCCGGCGTATTGCGCTTCTCCTCCTGGTTGTAGACGGCATAGTGCTTGACCTGCGCGAGCGGCCCCTGGCTTTGAATGCCGGCAATCTCCGCGGCGCTCAGCTGCCCGGCCAGAAACGGATCTTCGCTGAACGATTCGAAGGCGCGGCCCCAGCGCGGATCGCGGACGATGTTGATGGTCGGCGCGAGCACGACGTTGGTGCCTTTGGCCCAATGCTCGGCGCCCAGGACTTCGCCATAGGTTCGCAGCAGCGAAACGTCCCAGCTGGCGGCGGCGGCGACGGGAGCGGCCAGCAGGGTGACTCCGGTCGCGCCGTCTCCGACGCCCACGGGGCCGTCCTGCAGGTGCAGCTCCGGAATGCCCAGCCGCGCGTTGCCCGCGACGCAGCCGACGTAGGCGCAGGGCGTCTTGCCGTGCAGCATGCTCAGCTCTTCTTCGGGGGTCATCGCCGCCAGCAGCAAGCGCGCGCGGCGCTCCGCCGGCAGCGATTTGTTCATCCATGGAGCAGCGCCGGCGGCAGCCGAGCTCGCTGCAAGCAGGCCGGCGGCGAACACCCTCATCCAAATCGTCACCGCAACCAGCTAGCACAAACGGCGCGGGGTTGTTTCCCACTTCTGACTTGACTAGACTTGGTCAATGTCCAAGCGGCGCATCCAGGTGAACATCTACGAGGCCAAGACCCGCCTGTCCGCGCTGGTCGATCAGGCCGCCGCCGGCCACGACGTGATCATCGGGCGCGCGGGCAAGCCGGTGGCCAGGCTGACGCGCCTGGAGGAGCCCAAGCGCAAGGTTCGCTTTGGCGGCCTCAAAGGCAAATTCAAGGTGCCCGACGACTTCGATGCTCCCTTGCCGGACAGCGTCCTCGCCGCGTTCGCAGGAGACTAGACCTTGCGCATTCTCCTCGATACGCAGCTGTTCTTGTGGCTGGTCCTCGGCTCTCCGAAGCTCAAGCGCTCGACGCGAAAGATGATCGAGGAGGCCACGGCTGTTTATGTCTCGGCGGCGTCGATCTGGGAGATCGCCGTCAAGGCATCGCTGGGCAAGCTCGACGTCGATCCCGCGCTGATCATCGATGAGCTCGATTCGGGCGGCCTCATCGAGCTGCCCATCCTCGCGCAACATGCCGCCCGCGTGGCCAGGCTGCCGCGAATTCACGGCGATCCCTTCGATCGCCTGCTCATCGCGCAAGCCCTCTACGAACCCCTGACGCTGCTGACCTCCGACGCCGCGCTTTCGGCTTATGGGCCGGCCATCGTCGTCGCGTCGTGAGAGACAAGTCCGGCGGTGCGCGCAATGGCCTACGAGTCAGAGCAAGATGGATTGGCAGGTCAAGGAGCCGTCGGCCTTGCGGACCTCCGACACTGGGACGGGGTGCAGCGTGAAGCCCGCGCGCGCCAGCGCTTCGTGCGTGCGCGGATAGCCCTCCGCGACCACCGCGTGCTGTCCGATGGCCACCAGATTCGACGCGTAGAGCTCTTCGCGGGGAATCGACAGCGCTGAGGCGGAGAACGTCGAAGCGGGAATGGTGCCCTCGCAGAGCGCGATGCGGTCTTCGGAGAGCGGCGAGCAGACGCACTTGAGGTGCAGCACGTCCGGCGGCAGGTCGACCGGCACCACGCGCAGCCGCGGAAACGCCCGCCCCAGCTGCGCGATGCCTTCGGCGTTGGTTCGCGCCGACCGCCCCACATAGATGGTGCGGCCCACGCGCATGCAGTCGCCGCCGTCCAGCGTGGCGGGCTCCGTCATCCGCACCAGCTCGAAGGTTTTCTCCAAGGCCTGCGCGACCGCCAGCGCCTCGGGCCTGCGCGAGACCGCTCCCGATCTGGCGATCAGCGCCACCCCTTCGAAGACCACCGCGGCGTCCTCGATGAAGACGCAGTCGGGGCAGCTCTCGTCGGCCGGCAGCACCTGCACTTGCGCCCCGCACGCCTCGAGCGCCGCGCGGTAGGCCGCGTGCTGCCGCCGCCCCAGCGCGGGGTCGATGGGCGGATCGGGAGGCAGCGCCGAGAGCGCGTTGGCGAAGCTGTCGGGCATCGAGCGGAGCAGCGCGCGGACCATGGGCGGGACAATAGATCCTTTCGCGAGCTGGCGCGTTGACGCCTTTCGCGAATGGCGAGCTCGATCGATCATCCGATGCCGGCGACGACCTGGGGCCTGGCGCTGCAGCTGCAGGACCCGCCAAAAGGGCCGGTCTCGCTGCGCATCGCCCGCGGGATCGTTCAGGAAATCGAGCGCGGACGCCTGCGGCCCGGCGACCAGCTGCCCGGCACGCGCAAGCTGGCCACCCAGCTGGGCGTCCATCGCAAGACCATCATCGCCGGCTTTCTCGAGCTGGAGCGCCAGGGGTGGATCACGAGCTCCCCGGCCAAAGGCACCTTTGTCTCGCTGGAGCTGCCCGAGACTGCTCCCGAGCCGCAGCGGCTGCCGGCGCGCTCTTCTTTGCCGCCGCTCGAAGCCACCGCGCACGAGCAGCTGATCCTCTCCGGCGGCGGGCCCGAGCTCTCCATTCTGCCCAGGGCCGCCCTGGCCCGCGCTTGGCGGCGTGCGCTGCTGGGCCGCAGCTCGGCGCGGCTGCTCGACCATGGCAATCCGCGCGGAGAGCCGCGCTTGCGGCAGGCGCTAGCAGACCTCTTGATCCGCAACCGCGGCGTCCGCGCCATCCCCGACAACCTCAACGTCGTCCGCGGCACGCAGCACGGCATCTACCTGGCCGTCCGGGCGCTGCTGCAGCCGGGCGACTGCGTGGCCATCGAAGCGCTTCATCACCCGTCGCTGCGCGGCATCTTCCAGCTGGCCGGGGTGAAGCTCCTGCCCGTTCCGCTCGACGACGACGGCTTGGACGTCGACGCGCTGGACCTGCTCTGCACGCACAACCGGGTGAAGGCCGTCTACACCACGCCCCACCACCAGCTGCCCACCTCCGTCACCTTGAGCGGCCAGCGCCGCGTCCGGCTCCTCGAGCTGGCCCGGCGCCGCGGACTGATGGTCTTCGAGGACGACTACGACAACGAGTTCCAGTACGAGGGAACCCCCGTCCTGCCGCTGGCGTTCTCCGACCGGTCGGGCGCCGTCGTCTACTTCGGCAGCATGTCGGCCATCCTCGCGCCCGGCTTGCGGCTGGGGTTCATCGCCTCCTCGCCCGAAATCGCCGAGCGCATCGCGCGGTATCGAACCTTCGTCGATCAGCAGGGCGATCAGATCCTGGAGAGCGCGGTCGCCGAGCTGATCGAGGATGGCGAGCTGGAGCGCCACGTGCGGCGCGCCCGGCGGCTCTATCGCGCGCGGCGGGACGAGCTGGTCCAGGCCCTCGACCGCCACGTGCCCGGGCTGGTGTTCGACGTGCCGCGCGGCGGCATGGCCATCTGGGTGCAAGCTCCCGGGGTCGACGCCGACGCCTGGGCCCGGCGCGCTCATGCCGCGGGCGTCTCTTTTCAGCCGGCAAGCCACTTCGCGCTCGAAGAACCTCCCTGCGATTTCGCGCGCTTGGGCTTTTCGGCCTGCAGCGAAGCGCAGCTGAACGAAGCAGCGCAGATCCTGGGTAGGACCATGCTGGCGCGGGGCTGACAGCCGCGGCAGATTGTCACGCGGCGAGGCCGAAGGCGCTCCGCGGCGCTCCCAGGGGTTTGTGGCTGTTAGGGGGAATTCCATGCGCGACACCGGAACGGCCAACAGGGTGATCGGGGCGGAGGCCATGGCGGCCGCCCGCTCGCTGTCGATGTATCTGATGAAGAGCCGGACGGACGCGGTGAGGGTCCAGGCGGAAGGCGTCAACGCGGACGAGGGAATTGTCCTGCCGCGGCCCGCGCTAGAGCTGCTGCTCGAGCTGCTCGAACAGATGGGCGAGGGCACCGCGGTGACCATCGTTCCGGTCGGTGCCGAGCTGTCGACGCGCCAGGCCGCGGACCTGCTCAACTGTTCCCGGGCGCTGATGTCGCGGCTCATCGAGCACGGCTCGATCCCCTGCCGCAGGGTGGGAAATCGCCTCCGGGTCCGCTGCGCCGACGTGCTGGCCTACCGCGACAGCCTGGCTCGATCGCACTGAGCTGTCCGGCTGTCTGTCCTGCGCGCCTCCGGTAGTATCGGGGCATGCTGATCTTCGAACTGGTCATCGCGCTGCTGCTCATCGGGGCGGTGCTCGCCCTGGCGGCGAACCGCCTTGGGGTGCCGTATCCCGCGGCGCTGGCCCTGGCCGGAGCGGCGCTGGCGTTCCTGCCGGGAATGCCCGCGGTGGTGCTCGACCCGCAGCTGGCATTGGCGCTCTTCGTCGCGCCCGTGCTGCTCGACTCTGCCTACGACGCCTCGCCGCGCGACCTGAAGGAGAACCTGCGGCCGCTGGTCAGCCTGGCGCTGGTGGTGGTCGTCGTCACCATCGCCGCGGTGGCGGTCATCGCGCGCGCGTTCGTGCCGGGGCTCAGCTGGGCCGCCGCCATCACGCTGGGAGCCATCGTCGCGCCTCCAGACGCTTCGGCAGCTACCGCCGTCTTGCGCCGCTTGCGGCCACCGCACCGGCTGCTGGTCATCCTCGAAGGCGAGAGCCTCTTCAACGACGCCAGCGCGCTGCTCATCTACCGGTTCGCCGTCGCCGCAGCGATGACGGGCGTGGTGTCGCGCTGGACCATCGCGCCGCAGCTGATCATCACCTGCGGCGGCGGCGTGGTGGCCGGCATCGTCCTGGCCCGCCTCTGGCTGCTGCTGCTGATGCGCATCGACGACATTCCCATCTCCATCATCCTGCAGTTCGTCGGCACCTTTGCCATGTGGCTGCTGGCCGATCGGCTGGGGCT
>DATBAA010000674.1:0-3610 GCA_036271755.1 Myxococcales bacterium
CCCCTACTTTCACGACGGCTCGGTGAAGACGCTGGAGCAGGCGGTGCGGATGATGGGCACTTATCAGCTGGGCATGGACCTGAACGACGCCGAGATCTCGGCGCTGGTGGCCTGGCTGGGTTCGCTCACCGGCAAGCTGCCGGAGCAGGCGGTGGTGTCGCGATGAAGAGCGCGGGAATTTCACTTCGCTGGACGCTCTCGGCGGTCATCTCGCTGATGGCGCTGGCCATCGTCAGCGCGGTCAGCATCGTGCTCATTGCGTCGGACAACCGCGTCGAGGAGCGCGACCTGCAGCACAAGGCGACGCTCTACGCCGGGGTCTTCTCCGAGCAGCTGCAATCCGCCATCGCCTACGACGACACCCGCACCGCCGAGGAGATCATCGCGGCTTCGGTGCGGCTCGACGAGGATCTGGAGTCCGTGGCGCTCTACCGCGCCGATGGCTCCTTGCTGCAGAAGGTGGGCGAGCCGGTGCCCGCGCCGTGGGCCGCCAGCCCGGGCAGCGCGCAGCTGCGCATCTCCGCTGCGGCGTTGGAGGCGCTGGCGCCGGTGATCTCGCGCGAGGGTCCTAGAGGCGTGGTGGTGCTGCGCTTGACGCGGGCCGCGCTGATGAAGACGCGGCGGCTGACCGAGCTCAACGCGCTGATGGTGGGCGCCGTGGCCTTGATCTTTTCCTTGCTGGTGGCCTGGCTCGTCGCGGGCTGGGTGACGAGCCGCCTCGCGCGCATCGCCACCGCCGCCCGCACCGTGGCGAGCGGCGACTTGACCCAACCGCCGCTCGACGTGAAGCAGCCCGGCGAGATCCGCCTGCTGGCGCTCTCCTTCAACGGCATGGTCGATCAGCTGCGCAAGCTCATCGACGCGCGGGGAGCGGCGGCGGAGATGGAGCAGCACCGGCTCGAGCAGCTGGTGGTCGAGCGCACCGCCGAGCTGGCCGCGCGCAACCAGGATCTGGAGAAGAGCCACGACCGCTACCGGCTCATCGTCGAGAGCACCAACGCCATTCCCTGGGAGTACAACCGCGCCGAAAAGCGCTTCACCTACGTGGGCCCGCAGGCGGTGAAGCTCCTGGGCCACTCGCTGGACGTGTGGAAGAACCTGACGCTGCTGCGCAGCCTGGTCGACCCGCACGATCTGCCGCGCATCCAGCAGGAGATGACGCAGGCGCTGAAGACCGGCGCGAGCATCGAGACCGAGCTGCGCTTGAGCACGCAGGACGGGCGCAAGCTCGAGCTGCGCTGCGTGGCCAACCCCGACAACGGCTGCCTGCGCGGGCTGCTCATCGACGTGACCCTGCGCAAGCGGCTGGAGACCGACTTGCAGCAGGCGCAGAAGCTGGAGTCGGTAGGCCGGCTGGCGGCGGGCATCGCGCACGAGATCAACACGCCGGTGCAGTTCGTCGGCGACAGCCTGACGTTCCTCAAGGAGGCCTTCGACGACTTGCTGCCGCTGCTCGCCACCTACCGCACCTTGAAAGAGCAGGTCGATCGCGATCAGGTCTCGCCGCGCTCCATCGCCGAAGTCGACGCGGCGGAAGAGTCCTCGGACATCACTTACCTGGCGAAGCAGGTTCCGTTGGCGCTGGCCCGCTGTGGAGACGGCCTGGACCGCGTCATCCGGCTGCTCCGCTCGATGAAGGAGTACTCGCATCCGGATCAGACCGAGAAGGTGGCCGCCAATTTGAACGAGGCGCTGGCGACGACGCTCACGCTGGCCCGCAACGAATACAAATACGTGGCCGAGCTGGAGACCTCGTACGGCAATCTGCCGCCCGTGCTCTGCCACGTGAACGAGCTCAATCAGGCCTTCTTGAACATCATCGTCAACTCCGCGCACGCCATCTCCGACGTGGTGCAGGGCAGCGGCAAGAAGGGCGTCATCCGCGTGGCGACGCGCGTGGAGGCGGACCAGGTGGTGGTCGCCATCTCCGATACCGGCGGCGGAGTCCCCGATTCAATTCGCGGGAAGATCTTCGACCCGTTCTTCACCACCAAGCCGGCCGGCAAAGGCACCGGGCAAGGGCTGTCGATCGCGCACAACCTGGTGGTGGTGAAGCACGGCGGAACCATTACTCTGGACAGTGAGTTGGGGCGGGGCGCGACGTTCACCATCAGGCTGCCGCTCAAGCAGGCCGCGATTCCGTTCAAGTCCACCGGCTAGGTTCAGTGCTTGTTCTTCGGGTCGCTCACGCAGAACGACGTCCTTCTGGTGCCGCGCGCGCCGATGGGCGCCTCGCAGACGCTCGCGCCCAGCTCTTCGTCGCGCAGCTTGCCCGCCACCGCCGAAGCCGCGCCCATGCTGGTGGAGGCCAGGGCCAGATCCGCGCCTTTGATGCCGCACAAGAACTGCCACGCCGCCGAGCCGTTGGCGACCCACTGCCTGCCGGGTGCCCACGGCAGCCGCATGTGATTGCCCAGCTGGTAGGCATCGCGCTGCACGACCACGTCGCAGCCATACCTGCGGCCGACCCGGCTCACTTTGGCGAGAAAGTCGTCGAGCTTGTCGGTCTCCTTGCCCAACACCTCGACCACGCCGACGGTCTTGAAGGGCGGCTCCAGACCGACGTCCTCCCAGTCGATGAGCACTTTGGACAGCTCTTCGCGGGAGGCGGGCTGGAAGCTCTCGTCGGTCTTCACGAATCGATGCGTCATGAGCGCCGGAGCGCAGGCGAACGAGAGGAGCAGGCTGGCAACGCATCGCTTCATGGGCCGGATTCATAACCCGAATCCGCGGCTCGGAGTCAATCCGGCCCAACGGAGTTGTCGCGCACTTCGCAGGCGCGCTTCGCCCTAGCTGTGGTGCGCGCGGAGGATGGCGGCGGCGCTCTGGCGGACGTCGTCCTCCGTGGTGCTCCAGTTGCTGACGGAGATGCGCATCAAGGCCTTGCCGTGCCAGACGGTGCCGGAGAGCCAGCAGGTGCCGTCGCGCTGCACGCGGGCGATCACTTCGCGCGTCCACGCGTCGTTCTCCTGGCCGGGCTTTTCGAAGCCAACCAGGACCTGATTGAGCACGACCTCGTTGTGAATTTTGATACCAGGTGCCTTGCCGAGAAGCTCGGCGAAGAGCCGCGCGTGCGAGCAGCAGCGGTCGATCATGGCAGCCACGCCTTTTCGTCCGAGCTGCCGCAAGGCCGCATACGAGGCGAAGCCGCGGGCGCGGCGCGAGAACTCCGGCGTCCACTCGTAGTTGTCCCGGTCGACGGTGCTCTTCTGCAGATAGGACGCGCTGCGCGCCATGGCCGCCCGGTGCGAGGCGCTGTCGCGCACGAAGGCGAGGCCGCAGTCGTACGGCACGTTCAGCCACTTGTGCGCGTCGGTGGCCCACGAGTCGGCGCCCTGCATGCCGGCAGTGAGATGCCGGTGCTTCGCGCTGGCGGCGGCCCAGAGCCCGAAGGCGCCGTCGACGTGCACCCAGACGCCCTCGCGCTCCTTCGCGATGGCGATGATCTGGTCGAAGGGATCGAACGCGCCAGTGTTCACGTCGCCCGCCTGCGTGCAGACGATGACCGGGCCCGGGACGCGAGCCAACGCGGCTTTCAAGGCTTCGGGCTTCATGCGCCCCTGGCCGTCGGCGGCGACCTTGGTGACCGAAGCATCGCCGAAGCCGAGGA
>DATBAA010000675.1:0-9220 GCA_036271755.1 Myxococcales bacterium
CGCACCGGGATCCTCAAGGTGCACACCAAGAAGACGCCGCTCGGCGCCAACGTCGATCTCGACGTGATCGCGCGCGGGACGCCGGGCTTTTCGGGCGCCGACCTCGAGAACCTGGTCAACGAAGCGGCGCTGCTGGCGGCCCGCCAGAACAAGGACAAGATCGATCTCGCCGCCTTCGAGTTCGCCAAGGACAAGGTGATGATGGGCTCCGAGCGCCGGAGCATGATCATCAGCGACAAGGACAAGAAGATCACCGCCTGGCACGAGGCCGGACACGCACTGGTGGCCATGCTCACGCCGGAGTGCGACCCGGTGCACAAGGTGACCATCATCCCGCGCGGACCCGCGCTGGGCTTGACGCAGATGCTGCCCAAGGAAGACCGGCTCAACTGGAACAAGAAGGCCATCCTCGACCGCATCGCCATGGCCATGGGCGGGCGCATCGCGGAAGAGCTGCAGTTCGACGAGATCACCTCCGGCGCCAAGAGCGACATCGACCACGCCACCAAGTTCGCGCGCAGCATGGTGCAGGAGTGGGGCATGAGCGACAAGCTCGGGCCGCTCGCGTTCGGCGAAGAGGAGGGCGAGGTCTTCCTGGGCCGTGAGTTCGCCTCGCGCCAGCGCAACTACTCCGAGGCGACCGCCATCGACATCGACAACGAGGTGCGGCTCATCGTCACCACGCAGTACCAGCGGGCCAAGCAGATCCTCACCGAGAACAAGCCGGCGCTGGACCGCATCGCCGAGGCGCTGCTCGAGTGGGAGACGCTGGACGGCAACGAGATCGGCGTGCTGATGCGCGGCGAGACCCTGGTGAAGGTGAAGCCCGTGCCGGTGCAGGCGCGCCCCGAGGTGAAGCGCCCCGAGATCAAGGAGAAGTCCAAGATCCTCGACGCGCTCGGTGGCCTCACCGCCCCGGTCCCCAAGACCGAAGCCGGCAAAGCCTGAGCCCAGCCTCAGATGGTTCGAGACGGCCAGTCCTGCGAAGGGCTGGCCGTTTCATTTTGCCCAACCTCCGAATCGTTGCGGCTGTAAGTTGCGCGCGATGAGGCTGATGGAGCTGCAGAATGAGCGGGACTCGGTGGCGGCTTGCAGTGCTGCCGGGCGGGCCGTGGCCGACGAGAACCTGCGCGGCTGGGCGGCGCTATTGCCGCTGGAGAACGCGCTGCTCGAAGGGTTGAAGCATTCGGGGCTGGCGGTCTTGCGCGGAAGCTCGGGGGCGCTGGCGCTGGGGAGCCTCTCGCAGATCTGGGGCGCGGCGCGCAGCCTGGAAGAGGCGATGCCGAAGCAGCAGGCGCTGCTGCGCGACCTGCGGGAGCGCGCGGCCAACGTCGAGGCCCCGGCGGACGGCAGCGCCTGGAAGCTGCCGCGGAGCGCGCTGCCCATCGGGCGGGTGCTGGTGATGGGCATCGTCAACGCCACCCCCGACTCTTTCTCCGACGGCGGCCGGTACGACCCGGTCGAACACGCGCTCGAGCTCATTCAGGAGGGCGCTGACCTGCTCGACATCGGCGGCGAGTCCACCCGGCCCGACGCGCAGCCCGTGGATGCGGCGGCCGAGCTGGAGCGCGTGATGCCGGTGCTGCGCGCCTGTGCTTCTCAGAAGATTCCATTGAGTATCGACACGACCAAGGCCGAGGTGGCGCGGGCCGCTATCGGGCTGGGCGCGGAGATCGTCAACGACGTCTCCGGGCTCGCGCGAGATCCGCGCATGGGCGAGGCCGTGCGCGGCGCGGCGGTGCTGCTGATGCACTCGCGCGGCACTCCAAAAGAGATGGGCCAGCGGGCGGTCTATCAAGACCTGCAGGCCGAGATCCTGGCCGAGCTCGGGCAGGCGTTGCAGCGGGCGCGCGAGGCTGGAATTCCGGACGAACGCATCGCGCTCGATCCGGGCCTGGGCTTCGCCAAGGTGGGCCCGCAGAACTTCACCGTGCTGCGCCGGCTGCGCGAGCTGACCCAGCTGGGGCGGCCGCTGGCGGTGGGCGCCTCGCGCAAGTCGTTCATCGGGCTTGCGACGGGCCGCAAAGCTCCGGAAGAGCGGCTCTCCGGCAGCGTCGCCGCGGCGGTGGCGGCGGCCCTGAATGGAGCGGCCATCGTCCGCGTCCATGACGTGCGGGCCACCCGCGAGGCCTTGTTGATCGCCGACGCAATTCGTACTTCATCGAGCTAAAAGCCAGCCAGGCGCTTGCAGCCGGGCGGTCGAATCACCACTCTTGCGCTCCAGAGGTTTCCCAACATGGCCATCCGCCTCACCGACAAGCCCGCTGACTCCACGGCCTCCCGCAAGCTCTTCGGCACCGACGGCATCCGCGGCGTCGCCAATGTCCACCCCATGACGGGCGAGCTGATGCTGCAGCTGGGCCGCGCGGTGGCGCACATGATCAAGCGCGGCAACCACCGTCATCGCGTCGTCATCGGCAAGGACACCCGCATCTCGGGCTACATGCTGGAGACCGCGCTGGCCTCGGGCCTCTGCAGCATGGGCGTGGACGTGCTGCTCTGCGGGCCGCTGCCGACGCCGGCCATCTCCAACCTGACGGTCTCGATGCGGGCGGACGCGGGCGCGGTCATCAGCGCCTCGCACAACCCGTATCAGGACAACGGCATCAAGTTCTTCAGCGCGGACGGCTTCAAGCTGCCCGACGAGACCGAAGCCAAGATCGAAGACCTGATCGCCAACGACAAGCTGCATCATCTGCGGCCCACCGCCACCAGCATCGGCAAGGCGCTGCGCATCGACGACGCCGCCGGCCGCTACATCGTCTACGCCAAGAACACCTTCCCCCGGCACCTCTCGCTCGAGGGGCTGACCATCGTCATCGACTGCGCGCACGGCGCGGCCTATCGCGTCGCGCCGGCGGTGCTGGAGGAGCTTGGCGCGCGGGTGATCGTCATCGGCAACACGCCCGACGGGCGGAACATCAACCGCGGCTTCGGAGCGCTGCATCCGGAGACCATGTGCAAGGTGGTGAAGAAGAGCGGCGCCAACCTGGGCATCGCGCTCGACGGCGACGCGGACAGGCTCATCGTCTCGGACGAGCACGGCAAGGTGGTGGACGGCGACGCGGTGATGGCCATCTGCAGCCTGGACTTGATCCGCCGCAAGGAGCTGCCCAAGAAGACGCTGGTCTCGACGGTGATGAGCAACATGGGTCTGGATCAGGCCATCACCAAGGCGGGCGGGCGCGTGGTGCGCACGCGCGTCGGCGATCGCTACGTGGTCGAGGAGATGCGCAAGAACGGCTACACGCTGGGCGGCGAGCAGAGCGGCCACCTCATCTTCCTGCAGAACGCGACCACCGGCGACGGCACGGTGGCGGCCCTGGCCTTGCTGGCGGTGATGGTGGAGAGCGGCAAGCCGATGAGCGAGCTTTCGAAGTGCATGGAGATCTTCCCGCAGTCGCAGCTGGGCTTGCAGGTGAAGAACAAGCCCGAGCTGGGGTCTTTGCCGGGCGTGATGAGCGCCATCCGCGACGCGGAGAAGAAGCTGGGCGCGAAGGGGCGCGTGCTGGTGCGGTACAGCGGGACGGAGCCGAAAGTGCGCGTGCTCGTCGAGGGGCCGGATCAGAAGATCATCGACGCGATGGCGGGGAACATCGGCGCCGAGTTGAAGAAGTCTATCGGCGCCTAGCGTCTTTCGGCGGGTCGAGCTCGCGCAAGGCTTGCTTCGCTGTGGCCAGCGAGAACAGCTCGGGGAACCGGGCGCGGAACTCGGGCCAATTCGCGTCTGGGGCGCGCTGGCGGCGATCTTCGATCAGCCGCAGGAAGCCCAGGGTGAGCTGCTCGTCGTAGCGCTCGGCGCGGTCGGCGCGCTCCGCCAGGCTGCGGAGGCCGCGGCAGATGCGGCGTCCGGCGCCGGGCTCTTTCAGGGCCGCCCAGGCCGTCATCACGTGCTGCTCGTGATGGAAGGCGGCCGGGTCCAGCGTGTCCGCGTCGAGGTGAGCCAGCAGCTCTTCCGGAGTCACGGGGCCTCGCGGAGGTCGTGGCTGGACGAGGCGTCGAGATCCAATTTGTAGACGCGCTTCAGCTCGGCGATCTGCTTGAGGGTCGGCTTGCCGAAGGCGCACTTGCCCTCGAAGGCGTGCAGCACGATGCCCTCCAGGAGATCGCCCAGGGTCAGGTCGTGCAGCTCGGCGACGGCCTTCAAGACGCGCAGGACGCGCTTCTCCATCCGCACCCCGGTCTGCACCCGCTCGATATTATGTACCATGGTACCAAGTTACCACGGTGTGCTGGTACATGGCTAGAGGCGCACCCTGGCGACCGCGGGGGCGTCGGTGCCGGGCTTCATCGAGCCCTTGTCCTCGGCGCGGTCCCATCCCGAGCGGATGATGAAGTAGAGCCACGAGCCCTTGATGGCCGCGTGGGTCAGCTCGCTGGCGATGCCGGCGCGGACCACGACGTCCAGGCGGGACACGCCATCGCCGCTCAACGTCAGGCGCACGATGCGGTTGGGCAGCACCCCGTTCTGCACCGCGATCAGCGAGTCCTTGAACAGGTACATGCCGTCGATGCCCTGCAAAATCATCTTCGCGTCGTGCTCGAGGAGCCGCAGCTTGCCGGTCTTCACGTCCACCGCGGCGATGCCCTGGTCGTAGTCGGGCACGTAGAGCGTCTGGCCGTCCTTCGAGAGCACCGGAGTCTGCGGAGACTTGAGGACGCCGCGCGGCACCAGCACGCGCAGCGCTTTGGCTCCTGCCGGCAGCACGTAGACGCCCGAACCGATGCCGTCTGCGACATAGACGTCGCCCGCTGGACTGACGGTGAGATCGCCAAAGGAGTGCGCGCCTTCGTCGGGCGGCAGGTAGCGGCCGCGGGAAGTCCCGGTGCGCAGGTCGTACGCGAGCAGCGCGGATTGGCCGGCGTCGCTGGCCGTGAAGTTGGCCGAGATGGGCATGGCCGCTGCCGCCGCCCAGAGCGTGTTGCGCTTCTCGTCCGCGGCGATGGCGAAGAGGCCCCAGGTGTCGGCGGCCACGAATCGCGTTACTTTCCCTTTCGAGTCGACGGCGTCGATGCCGCCGCGGTGGACCGAGCTGACCAGGAAGCGCGAGCGGGGCGCGTCGTACGTCAGGTCCTCGGCGATCATGTCGACGTCCGGCAGCGTGAAGGCGATCTCGGGCGTCTTCGGGCGGACGATCTTCGCGGGCGCCGCGGCCAGCAACGCAGCGATCAAGAGATGAATCATAGGGCCTCGAGGAGTGAGCGCAGCCAATGGGCGACCGCGCCGGTCGAGCGCCGCAGGAATGGGTAGTCGAGCTTGTCGGGCGTATCGCTCTCGCGGTGGTAGTGCGGGTTGCGCAGGAAGGCGGTGTCGGTTGCCAGCAGCGCGGGGAAGCCGGCCTCCCAGAACGCGCCGTGATCGGAGAGCCTGGCCATCAGCGCCGCGGTGGAGTTGGCCTGCACCACCGCGCGCTCGACGAACGGGTCTTTGCCGCCATGCTGCAAGAGATGTGCGCTCGCCTCGTTCGCGACCAACGCCAGGAAGTCGCCCTTGTCGCGCTGCACCTGCACGCCGGGCGGGACGGTCTGCTCGGCGCTGGTGAAGCCGAGCATCTCCAAGGAGATCATCGCCGCGACTCTCTGTCCGGCGGCGCGGAGCGTCGCGCAGTGGGCGCGGCTGCCCAACAGGCCGTCCTCCTCGCGATCGTAGGCAGCGAAGAGCAGGTGCGCGCGACTCTCGCCAACGAACATCTTCGAGAGGCCGAGCAGCGCCGCCACGCCGCTGGCGTTGTCGTCCGCGCCGGGCGAGTCCGGCACCGAGTCGTAGTGCGCCCCCATGACGATCAGTGGCCCATCGGCAGGGCCGGTTTCAGCGAAGAGATTCACTCCGTCGGCCTCGCCCGAGAAGGGCACGCGCCGCGGCTGCCAGCCCTGCTGGCGAAAGACCTGCTCGAGGTACGTGAGCGCCTGGGCATGGGCCTCGGTGCCCGGCGGCCGCGGCGTGCGGGCCAGCTGTTCGACGTGAGTCCTGAGCTCGTCCATTGGGCCGCATCTTGCCACCATTTGGATTATGCTCCCGCGCCTATGCGGCTGGGCGTCAACATCGATCACGTGGCGACGTTGCGGCAGGCGCGGCGTGGAAAGTATCCCGACCCTGTCACCGCGGCCGCCATGGCCGAGCTGGCGGGCGCGGATCAGATCACGCTGCACGTCCGGGAAGACCGGCGGCACGTCAACGATCGCGATCTCGCGCTGCTCAGGCAGACCGTCAACGGCACGCTCAATCTGGAGATGGCCGCGGTGCAGCCGATGCTCGATCTGGCGCTGCAGACGCGCCCCGACACGGCCACGCTGGTGCCCGAGCGGCGCGAAGAGCTGACCACCGAAGGCGGGCTGGACGTGGTGGCCGGCCGTGACGAGATTCGGCGGGTGACGCGCGCGCTGCGGGACGCTTCCATCGAGGTGTCGCTCTTCGTCGACCCCGATCTGGAGCAGATCAAGGCGAGCCACCGGGCCGACGCGCAGGCCGTCGAGCTGCATACGGGCCGCTACTGCGAGGCCAAGGCTCCGCGCGATCGGGCGCGCGAGCTCTCGAGAATCGTCGAGGCTGCCAAGGCCGCGCAGAAGCTGGGCATGCGCGTCGCCGCCGGACACGGCCTGGATTATTGGAACGTGCAGCCCATCGCGCGGATCGAGGAGATCACCGAGCTGAACATCGGCTACTCCATCGTCTGCCGGGCGGTGCTGACGGGCATGGAGCGAGCGGTGCGCGAGATGAAGGAGTTGATCGGATGAGGCTCTTGACCGCGGCCGAGCAGCGCGAGCTGGACCGGCTGGCGGCGGACGCGGGGCTGCCGACGCGGGTGCTGATGGAGAGCGCCGGCTCGGCCGTTGCGCGGGCGGCCCTGGAGCTGCAGCCGCGGCGGGCGATGGTCTGGTGCGGCCCCGGCAACAACGGTGGCGACGGTTCGGTGGCGGCGCGCTTCCTGCGCGAAGCGGGCGTTGCGACTTGCGTCTGGTACACGCGGCCGCCGAAAGGCGCGGACGCGGAGTCGGCTGCTCGCGCGGCTGGCTTCGAGCCGCGGAAGTTCGAGGCGGGGCAGGGCGACGTGGTCATCGACGCGGTCTTTGGCAGCGGACTGTCGCGCGCTCCGGAAGGCGCGGAGGCCGAGGCCGTCGCGGCGATGAACGAAGCCCGCGAGCGCGGCGCGAAGGTGCTCGCGGTCGACGTCCCGAGCGGCATCGACGCGGACACCGGCGCGGTCTACCCGGTGCATCTGGCGCAGGCCGACCTCACGGTCACCTTCCACGCTCCCAAGCGCGGGCTCTACCTCCATCCGGCGGCGGCGCTGGCGGGCGAGATCCAGGTCGCGCCCATCGGCATTCCCCATTCGCTGGAGGAGAAGCTGTCGACGCCTATGTGCGAGCTGCTCGATGAAGCCTGGGCGCGCGCGCAGCTGCCCAAGCGATCGGCCAATGCGCACAAGAATGACTACGGGCATGTGCTGGTGGTGGCCGGCTCTCCAGGCAAGACGGGCGCGGCGGCCATGGTCTGCGAAGCGGCGCTGCGGGCCGGCGCGGGCCTCGTGACGCTGGCCGCGCGGCCGGAAGTGCAAGCGGTCTTGCATGCCGTCCCGGAAGCGATGTTCGTGCCGCTGCCGGGCGAAGGCCCGCTGGCGCTGCGCGATCTGCCCGCGCTGCGCGAAGCCCTGAAAGGCAAGTCTGCGCTGGCGGTGGGTCCGGGGATCGCGCGCGGCCCCGAGACGGGGCCTCTGTTGGGCGAGCTGCTCGCGGGCCTCGACCCCAGCTGCTCGGCGGTGCTCGACGCGGACGCCATCAATGCGCTGGCCGAGCACCGCGAGCGCATCGCGGGGTGGCTGTCGCAGACGAAGTCTCGCGTGCTGCTGACGCCGCATCCGGGAGAGTTCGCGCGACTCACCGGCGAAGAGGTCGAGAAAGCCGAAGCGGATCGCGTGGAGGCCGCCACCCGCGCGGCCCAGCGCTTCTCGGCCTGCATCGTCCTCAAGGGCGCGCACTCCATCGTCGCCGACCCGGAGGGCACGAGCGGCGTCTGCTCCGCGGGCAATCCAGGCATGGCCACCGCCGGCTCGGGCGATGTCTTGACGGGCATCTGCGCGGCCATGCTCGCGCAGCGGGGCGGCCACGGCGGCACCGGCGAGCGCGCGCGGCTGGCGGTCTTCCTGCACGCCTTCGCGGGAGACCTGGCAGCCAAGGAATTTGGAGAGACTCCGCTGGTGGCCACCGACCTCATCCGCACCGGCCTGCCGCGCCTCTTCCAGAGCTGGAAGCGCTGATGCTGCTGGCCAGCGAGGAGGCGACCCGCGCGCTGGGACGCAAGCTGGGCGCGCTCTTGCAGCCGTTCGACTTCGTGGCGCTCTACGGCGATCTGGGCGCGGGCAAGACGCTGTTCGTCAAGGCGGTGGCCGAAGGCGCGGGCGCGCCGGGCGCCAGCTCGCCGACGTTCGCGCTGGTGAATCAGTACCAGGGCCGGGTGAAGCTGCAGCACCTCGATCTGTACAGGCTCTCCGGCGCGGCAGACTTGTACGCGCTCGGCTTCGACGACCTGCTGGCCGAGCCCGCGGCGACGCTGGTGGAGTGGGCCGAGCGCGCCGCTCGAGCGTTGCCGCCGGATCGCCTCGAAATCTATCTGGAGCACGACGGCCCCGAGAGCCGCCGCGCCAGGCTGGAAGCCACCGGCCCGCGCTCGCGAGAGCTGCTGCGCGCCCTCAGCTGACGGTCAGCCGCAGGTCGGCGTCGACGGCCAGGATCGCCTCTTCGGGCAGCTCGCGCCACGACTTGCGCCGCGGCTCGCCCGGCGGCGGCGCGCCGGGGTCTTCGCTGGCCACCGCGACGTACGTGCAGCGTCCCTGCTCGTCCGCCGGCGGCGCCGAGATGAAGAGGGTGCGCCCGCGCCGGCAGGCCAGCATCATGCGGCCGTTGGTGATGAGGAACGTCGTGCTCGCCGGCGCCGGCAGCGTCTGCTTGAGCAATGCCTGCGTCTCGCGCAGCGCCTCGACGGACTGCGAGAGCGTCGCGTCCTCGAGGCTTCCGCGAAGCCGCAGCCGGGTGAGGAAGAGATAGAAGCAACGCTCGCTGTCGGTCTCGCCGCGCAGCTCGGAGCGCAGCGACGGCTCGACCAGGGCTTCCAGCGCGCCGCGCGTCATGTCCCACGAAGGCAGCGTCCCGTTGTGCGCGAAGAGCCACGGCCCGCGCTGGAACGGATGCGTGTTCTGCTCCGAGATGGCGCCGACGCTGGCCT
>DATBAA010000676.1:0-1594 GCA_036271755.1 Myxococcales bacterium
GCCTCCATCACCGAGAACATGCAGCTCGGGGCCTATACGCTGGACGTCGGCTACGCGTTCCGGCTGGAGGACATCGGCAGCGTCGCGACGCGGGCCTGCCAGCCGCGCCCCGGCGGCGGCTGCGACGTGGACGACATCACCAACGTCGAGCCGTTCGGCTACACCGGCCACACCTTCTGGTTCTCGGCGCGGATGAAGCCCACCGAGCGCGTCTCGCTGGAGCTGCTCGGCGGCGTCGAGCTGCGCGCCTATATGGGCACCGACTACACCGCGCAGAGCCTGCACCGCGACGACCAGCTCTTCTTTGGCAGCGCCACCGCTTCGTTGAAGGTCAACAGCAAGCTGGCCGTCTCGTTCCGCTACGACCTGGTGAACAACGTCTCCAACTCGTCGGAGGGGACGGTGGACGGCCACAGCTACATGAAGGGTGTTCTCTCGCTGGGAACGCTGATCTGGTGGTAAGCGCTGCGCGTGCTGCAAGCGCTCCTCCTCGATCTCGACGGCACCCTCGTCGATACCCCGCAGGCCATCGTCGACGTGATGCAGGCGACGCTGACCGCGCTGGGCCGCGCCCCGGCTGAGCCGCAGGCCATCCGCGACACCATCGGGCTGCCGCTGCCGGAGAGCCTCGCGCTCTTGCTCGGCATCGGGGTCGCGGAGGCCGGTGAAGCGGTCCAGATCTATCGCGAGCTCTGGCACAAGCACGTCACGCCGCGCATCGCGCACCTGCTCTACCCGGGAGTGCGCGAGGGAATTGCCGAGTGGCGCGCGCTCGGTTTGCGGCTAGCGGTGGTGACGGGCAAGTCGCAGGAGGGCGCCGACGGCACGGTGGCGCTGATGGGCATGACGGAGCAGATCGAGGTGGTCCTGGGCTACACCTCGGTGGCGCGCGGCAAGCCCGCGCCTGACCTGGCGCTGGAGGCGCTGAAGCGGCTGGGCGTGCCCGCCGGAGATGCGCTGATGATCGGCGACTCCGAGCTGGACGTGGGCATGGCCGTGGCGGCGGGCGTGCGGACCATCGCCGTCACGTACGGAGCGCAGCCGGCCGGACGGCTGCAAGGAGCGACGTGGTTTGCACATTCGTTCGCCGAGGTGATGCGAATCGTGCGCGAGGAGGCTAGGCTCGCCGCATGCCCATCGCCAGCGTGAATCCGAAGACCGGCAAGACGGAGAAGACGTTCGAGGCGCATTCGCCCGAGCAGGTGGAGGAGCGGCTGGCCAAGGCCGTCACCGCTTTTGCAGCCTGGCGCAAGACCAGCTTCGCCGAGCGTGCCGGGAAGATGCGCAAGGCCGCGGAGCTTTTGGAGCAGCGCAAGGAGGCGCTGGGCAAGCTGATGACGGTGGAGATGGGCAAGCTGCGCAAGGCCGGCATCGCCGAGGTGGAGAAGTGCGCCGGCGCCTGCCGCTACTACGCGGACACGGCCGAGCAGCACCTCGCGGCCGAAAAAGTCGAGACAGACGCGAAGCGGTCGGAGAAGCGCTTTCAGCCGCTGGGCTGCGTGCTGGCGGTGATGCCGTGGAACTTCCCCTTCTGGCAGGTGTTCCGCTTCGCCGCGCCGGGATTGATGGCGGGCAATGTCGGGCTCTTGAAGCA
>DATBAA010000677.1:0-7154 GCA_036271755.1 Myxococcales bacterium
CGGCACCTGGTACGCGAAGTGGAAGGACGCCTTCGGCAAGCCGCAGCGGAAGGCGACCACGGCGAAGACCAAGAAGGAGTGCGAGGCGCTCGCGCACGAGCTCGAAGTCGACGCGGAGCGCGGGAGGCTCGGTCTTCAGCAGCTGCCCGCGAAGTGCACCCTCACTCTGGGCGACCTCTGCAACTGGTGGCTCACGGAGCGTTGCTCCAAGGGAAGCGCCGCGAAGGAGCGCTCACGCCTCGAAAAGCACGTCATCAACCAGCCCATCGGTTCGAAGCGCCTGCCGGAGGTCACGCCGCCGCTGTTCGACGCCCGGCTTCGCGAGATGGACGCCGCTGGCGCCAGCCCGGCATCGCTCAACAAGCTGCGGGCCGTCGTTCACTCTGCGTTCGAGCAAGGGACCGCAGCGGGGAAGTGGCGGGGAGTGAACCCCATCACCACCATCCCGACCCGCAAGGTGCCTCAGCGCATCTACGAGACACTCTCGATCGACGAAGTGCGCAGCGTCATCGACGCCGCCGGCCAGACCTGGCGCAACCTGATTGCGACGGCGCTCTACCTCGGGTTGCGCAAGGGAGAGCTGTTCGCGCTGCGCAAGCAGGACGTCGATCTCAAGGAAGGCCTGCTCTTCGTCCGCCGCTCGCACAGCTATGAAACCGTGAAGGGCAAGAAGGCGCTGGTGCTTCCGATTCCGTCGCCGCTCGCGCAGTACCTGAAGGATGCGATCGAGCTGTCACCCAGCGATCTGGTCTTCCCCGGCACCGAAGGCAAGATGCGGCCCGAGCACACGGCCATGGAGAAGGTCTTCCGCCGCATCCTCTCGCGCGCGGGCATCGTGACCGGCTACCGGCACATCTGCCGCCGCTGCGCCGCCAAGCGTGAGCCCCAGGTGATCGAATCGAAGACCGCGGACCTTCAGCGTTGCCCGAAGTGCAACATGCGGATGTGGCCCAGCGCGATTCCGCGGCAGATGCGCTTCCACGACGTCCGCCACACCACCATCACGCTACTGCTGCGGTTGAAGGTGCCGATGCAGCTCGTCCAGCGCATCGCCCGCCACTCCAACATCCGGTTGACCGTCGACACCTACGGGCACCTCGACGTCGCCGATCTCCGCGAGGCGATGGAGACCCTCGGCAAGGCGACCGGCGTTCAGCCGGATGCACTGAAAATCCAGGCGGAGACCGAAGCTCTTGGCCTGTGTCCAACTGGGGTCCAAGCGGCTCAAAAAGCGGAAAAGAGAAAGCCCGGCCCTCGAGAGATTCCTGAGGAGAGCCGGGCTTTTGTGATTGGAGCGGAACACCAGATTCGAACTGGCGACCTTCGCCTTGGCAAGGCGACGCTCTACCAACTGAGCTAGTTCCGCGAAGCGGAGGCGTAACTACCCGCGCTGCTCCCCTGTGTCAAGCGTGTAGAAGGCCCGTACGTAGTCAATGGCCGACAGCACCCCGAGCAAGACCGACATGTAGAGCAGCGGGATGCCGACCGCCTGGAAGTCGGTCATGACCGTCCCGAAGAGGTAGTCGATGGAGTAGTGGTAGTGGAGCATCAGGCAGATGATGCCGGTGAGCTGCAGCGAGGTCTTCCACTTGCCGCCCTGCGACGCCGAGATGACGAGGCCCTCGCTCACCGCGATGGTGCGCAGGCCGCTGATCAAGAACTCGCGGGCGACGATCACCACCACGATCCAGACGGGCACGCGCGAGAGCCGCACCAGCATGATCAGCGCCGAGAGCACGATGACCTTGTCGGACAGCGGGTCGAGGAACTTGCCCAGCGTGGTGACCTTGCCCGAGATGCGGGCGAGCCAGCCGTCCAGCCAGTCGGACAGCGCGGCCACCGAATAGAGCGCGGCGGCGATGAAGCTGTTGCGGCGGTTCTCGTAGGTCAAGAGCGCGAGGAAGACCGGGACCAGCGCGCAGCGGCCCAGGGTGAGCAAGTTGGGCGCGTTCAAGAGCTCGTCGCGCAGGCGCTCGCGGCGGGTCTTCGCGGGGGGTGCGACGAGATCGACGGTCGGACTGGCCAAGGCGCTACTTCTCCGCGGGCACGTCTAGCAGAGCGCGGCCCTCGCCGACCAATTCTAACGCGACGCCCATCTCGGGCGCGTCTTCCACGATGGACACCAGCCGCGGCTGGATGAGCGGGCCATGCCAGCCCACCAGCTGCTCCATGGGCACGCGCAGCGGCTCG
This sequence comes from Myxococcales bacterium, assembly GCA_036271755.1. GTDB lineage: Bacteria > Myxococcota > Myxococcia > Myxococcales > 40CM-4-68-19 > 40CM-4-68-19. The sequence continues at coordinate 2,191 of DATBAA010000677.1, forward strand.
CCGCGCAGGACGTCGACGGCTTGCGGCAGGCCGACGGTGGCCAGCAGCAGCTTGCCGCGGCCGCGCAGGTGGACGAGATGCAGGTCGGGGCCGCCCTTCGAGGGCACGCGGCCGTTCTCGAAGAGGATCGACTCCTCGAAGGCAAAGAGGGTCTCTTCGCGGAAGTAGGCCGGCTCGTCGGCCAGCTCCAGCGCGGTGAAGCGGCGGCCTTCGCGCGAGACGACGAAGCGGCCTTCGCCGGTGGCGCGGAGCATGCGCCGCGAGCCGTCGCCGAAGGGCTTGTCGGTGGCCTTGCCGCGGAAGCGCTTCATCTCCGGCTTCATGGTCACCTGGCCCCAGGAGGCGACCAGGCCGTCCAGGCGGGTGAGCATCTCGCCCTTCACCTGCACCAGCACTTCGTGGGGGCCGATGACGAAGCCGCCGCCGTCGCCGTTGGGGATGGCGAGGCGCGTGTTCAACGTGTACTGCGACATCGAGAGCGCCGGCGGCTCGGCGGCCGTCGCGACGGCTTCCTCGACCGCCTCGGTGGGACTGGCCGCGGGCAGGGACGACGGCTCGGGCGTGTTCACCACCACGTTGCCGATGGGCGGGGCGGCGGGCTGCGACGGCGTCGAGGCCACCCAATGCTTCTGATCTTCTTCGGCCGGCGGCGGCTGCGACTCCGTGGCGGCCGGCTTGAAGGGCTGCTCGGCGGCCAGGGCTTCCTCGGCCCCGGCGGCCACATCGCGGATGGGCGACTGTTGCAGCGCCTGCGCCATACGCTGCGCCATCGCTTCGTTGCCGGCCTTCAAGAACCATTCGCGGGCGCGCAAAAGCTCGCCCTTCTGCGCCAGCGCGAGGCCCAGGTAGTTCTGCGCCTTCTGGTGCGTGGGCGTCAGGTCGAGCGCGGTCTCGAAGCAGCGCACCGCTTCGGCCGACGAGTTGGACTTGAGGAAGACGAGGCCCAGGTTCACCCGCAGCGTCGGGTCGGCCGGGTGATCCTCGATGAGGCCGCGGTAGATCTCCTCGGCCCGCTGCAGCAGACCCAGCTTGAAGAGCGAGAGCCCCAACAGATTGCGCGCGCGCTGGTTGCGCGGCTTGTAGCGCAGCGCCTTCTCCAGCGCGCCGCGGGCGTCCTCGGGCTTGCCGTGGGCCAGCGACTCGGTGCCTTCGGCGAGCGCGTGATCGAACTCCTGGTTGTCGGCCAGCTCGGGATCTTCGTCCTCGAAGATGCGCTGTTCGGCGTTGGCGGTCCCCCTCGGATCGATCACTTGGGAGGCTCCCCGGCTTGCGCCAGCTTCTCTCTCGATTCCTGCTTGAGCTGCCGGTAATACGCCATCACCTTCTTGCAGTACGTGCGGGTCTCTTCGAAGGGCGGGACGCCGCCGTACTTGCGGACCGCGTCGGGCCCGGCGTTGTAGGCCGCGACGGTGAGCAGCATGTCGCCGTTGAACTGGTTGGCCAGGAGCCGCAGGTAGCGCGTGCCGCCGAAGATGTTCTGCGCGGGGTCCACCGGGTCGTTGACGTACATCTGGCCGGCGGTCTGCGGCATCAGCTGCATGAGGCCGATGGCGCCCCGGTGCGAGACGGCCGAAGCATCTCCGGCGCTCTCGGCCATGATCACCGCGCGCACCAGCTCGGAGGGAATCTTGTAGAGCGCGGCGGCCTTGTCGATCTGATCGGGCGGCGCGTCGGTGCGGCGCGAGGTGAGCTTTTTGATGGGCTCGGACTTGCGGCCGCCGCGCCGGGGGCCGGGCGGCGGAGCGTCCTCCAGGTGGAGCACGCCTTCGCTGTCGGTCCACATGTTCAATGCCGGACGGGCGGCGGCGGGAAGCGCCAGAAACGCTGCGGCTACGACGATGCGGACCATGTTCACTCTGACGATACCTTTACGCAGGAGAGCCTAGCAACTCTTTGAACTTCCAGACGTCCAAGGAACCATGTAGGGGCTCCTCCGCACCAAGGCGCGGTCTGAGAGCCTGGGAGACAACCCATGCGGTACGAGCACGATTTCCTGGTCCTCGGTTCCGGCATCGCCGGGCTCTCTTTCGCGCTGCAGGCGGCCAGGCATGGGTCTGTCGCCATCCTCGCCAAGCGAGCAAGGGGCGAAGCCAACACCGCATATGCCCAGGGTGGAATCGCCGCCGTCTTCGGGCCCACCGACAGCTTCGAGCAGCACATCCGGGACACCCTGGTGGCCGGCGGCGGGCTCTGCCGCGAAGAGGCGGTGCGGGTCACTGTCACCGAAGGTCCTACCCGCGTCCGCGAGCTCATCGATTTGGGGGCGGAGTTCACCAAGGACGGCTCGCCCTTCGGCTACCACCTCACCCGCGAGGGCGGCCACTCGCAGCGCCGCGTCGTCCACGCCGCCGACCTGACCGGCCGCGAGGTGGAGCGCACCATGCTCGAAGCGGCCACGCGCGCCGGCGTGCAGTTCTTCGAGGACCACCATGCCATCGACCTGATCCTCGCCTCGCGCCTGGGCCGCGGCAACGACAGCGAGCGCGTCTGCGGCGCCTACGCCTTGGACACGCGGCGGCAGATGGTCCACTCGTTCGTCGCCAAGGCCGTGCTGCTGGCCACCGGTGGCGCGGGCAAGTGCTACCTCTATACGACCAACCCCGACGTCGCGACCGGGGATGGAATGGCCATGGCGCATCGAGCGGGCGCGGCCATCGCGAATCTGGAGTTCATGCAGTTCCACCCCACCTGCCTCTTTCATCCGCAGGCGAAGGACTTCCTCATCAGCGAGGCGCTGCGCGGCGAGGGCGGCATCTTGCGCAACAAGGCCGGCGAAGCCTTCATGGAGAACTACGATCCGCGCCGCGAGCTCGCGCCCCGCGACGTGGTGGCGCGCAGCATCGACTCGGAGCTGAAGCGGCGCGGCGACGACTGCGCGTTCCTGGACATGACGCACCTGCCGAAGGGCTTCCTGCTCGAGCACTTCCCCAACATCTACGCGACCTGCATGGCCTTCGGCATCGACATGGCGGTGCAGCCCATTCCGGTGGTGCCGGCGGCGCACTATACGTGTGGAGGCGTCTGCACCGATCTGGACGGCCGCACCACCCTGCCCGGCCTGCTCGCGGCCGGCGAGGTGGCCTGCACCGGCCTGCACGGCGCCAATCGCTTGGCCTCGAACTCGCTGCTGGAGGGCCTGGTCTTCGGCCACCGCGCGGCGGCCGTCGCGGCGTCGCTCGCCAAGGAGTCGCCCAAGGTGCCCGTCGTTCCCGACTGGGACCCCGGCAAGGCCGTGCCACCCGACGAGGGCGTGGTGGTGAAGCAGAACTGGGACGAGATCCGCAGCCTGATGTGGAACTACGTCGGCATCGTCCGGACGGACAAGCGGCTGGCGCGGGCGCAGCGCCGGCTGGAGAATCTGATCAGCGAGATCCACGAGTATTACTGGGGTTACCTGGTCACGCGGGATCTGCTCGAGCTGCGCAACCTGGCAGACGTGGCGCGGCTGATGGTGATCTGCGCGGAGCATCGCAAGGAGAGCCGCGGGCTGCACTACACGCTGACGTACCCGGGCACCGAGGATCTGCCGCGGGATACCGTGCTGGTGCGCGGAAAGCCGTCGCTGACGGCGTGGCCGCGCGAGTAGGCTCGGTAGCTTCTTTCTTTCCAGGCGAAGTGGACGTTCGGTGCGGCGCGGCGTGCGGAGGGGCCAGCTCGCACAACGCTTCGATGGCCATGGACAGCGCCGTGGAGCGTTACGAGGAGCAGCGCTCCTCGTACAAGCGAAGGCCGAAGGCCGGAGCGCCAAGAAAAAGAGTGCGCAGGATCGCGTTCTGCCTTTGACAATCCGAAGGGTAAGACGGCGATGGTCAGCCACCTGGAGCGGCCCCGGTTCGAGAAGCCGACGCCGGCGCACGTGACGCTGAAGATCAAGAATGATGTTCCGTCGCTGCGCAGCTCGCGGCGGTTCGCGGTCATCCGCCGGACTTTTACGACGTCACTCGGCTGCACCGTTTGCGGCTGGTGAAGTTCACGGTGCTGAGCAACCACCTGCATCTGCATCCGCCTGGCAAAGGCGCTGAATGCCTTGCTGGGCCGGCATGGGCGGGTGTTTGCGGACCACTATCATTCGCACTTGCTGCTGACGCCCACTGAAGTCGCGCGCGCTCTCGCGTACGTACGCGCGAACGCCGAGAAGCACTATGGCAAGCGCGGCGTCGACTACTTCAGCTCAGACCACGGCGCATGGAGAGAGCTGCTCGCGGCGCCCGCGACGTGGTTGCTGAACGACGGCTGGAAACGCGCGCGGCTGCGAACATAGCCGCAGTTAGCCGCCGGAGCACTGACTCACGTCAGTCGGCCTTCGGGGTTTGGTGCTTCTCCTGCTCGCCCGGTGGAACGCCGACGGACGGCTCTTCCGGGCCGCCGTCGAGGCGCCAGTGGAAGACCATGTGGCCCAGGGCGCTGGAGATCTTGGCGGTGACTTCGTTGAAGGTGAAGCGGACGGGCGGCGCGCCGGGCGCGGACGGAGGCGGGGCCGGGTCGGGGAACTGGATGCGGTAGGCCACCGAGTAGTCGTCGACGTAGGGATAGAGCGCGCGCAGCTCGGCGTTGAAGGGCACCTCGAAGCGCGTCACCTTGATGGGCGCCTGCTCGCCCAGACCGACGTTGAGCGCGAGGCGCCAGATGCTGTCCTTGTGCTGCAGGTCGTTGGCCGTCTTGTCGGGAATGTAGACCACCGCGAAGAAGGTGGGCTTGCTGTTCTCTTCGCGCAGACGCTGGAGCGTGGCGGCGGCCTGGTCGGGCAGCTCGGCGTGCATCTCCGACAGCTGCTTCGCCTGCACGTCGATGAAGGCCGGCGACAGGTACGTCAGCCGGACGAAGGCCCGCGTCTCCAGGCCGCTGTAGAGCGCGACCGTGCGCGTCCACTTCTTGAGGTTCTGCCCGTAGACGCCCTCCAGGTGCGGATCGGGAAAGGGCAGCGTCTTGCAGGACATGGTTGTCATGACAATGATTGCCACGGC
>DATBAA010000678.1:0-7278 GCA_036271755.1 Myxococcales bacterium
GAGCCGGCCATCGAAGGGTATGGGCTGGACGTGCGGACGGTCTCGGGCGCGGCGCGCCTGCGGACCGCGCTCGACAAGCACCCGGACGCCGTCGTCATCGTGCCGCACCTGGGCTTCGACGACACCGCGCTCTTCGAGGAGATGCAGGGCTCGTATCCGAACCTTTATCTCGACACGACCATGGTCATCGGCGGCTGGTTCCAGAAGCAGCCCGACGTGGAGATCTTGCGCCGGCACCCGGACCGCATCCTCTACGGGACGGACTTTCCCAACCTGCCGTACGAGTGGGATCGCGAGCTGAAGGCGCTGCGTGCGTTGAAGCTTCCGCCGGCCGACGAAGCGAAGATCCTCTCGGGGAATGCGCGGAGGCTGTTTCTCGGGGAGTGAGTCCGCGGCGCGGCTTCGGGAGCCTGGGAGAGCGCCGCGGGGCGTTGCGGGGGCACGGGCTCTCGAGCTGCCGAAGACCTGGCTCTTGACCATCGGCTGGAGGCGGGGCGGGCGACCGGTCAGTAGCGGGCGACTTTCGGGTCCACGGCCAAGGACCAGCGGTCGATGCCGCCGGCCAGGGAGCGCGCCTGCGGAAAGCCGACCTGGCGCAGGAATGACGCGGCCTGGCGCGAGCGCATACCGTGGTGGCAGTAGGTAACGAAGGTTGCGCCCTCGGGCGGTTTCACTTCGGCCAGCCGCTGTTGCAATTCTTGCAGCGGCACCAGCGGGCCGTCGGCGATGCGGGCCAGCTGGTGCTCCCAGTCGGCCCTCACGTCGAGCAGGTACACCGGCTCGCCGGTTTGGAGCTTGGCCTGCAGATCTTCGGCGCTGATCTCGAGGTCGGGCATGGGCGCCTGTTAGCGAAATACGGCGCCATCATCAAGCTGCCTCTTGCATCCAGGCCCGGAATCGGTCAGACGGTGGCGGCAATTCTTCGAGAGTGGGAGTCAGCGTGGCACGCAAGCAGCGCAGGGGGCCGGGGCAAGGTCCGCGAGAGCCGCAGCAGCCTCAGCAGCAGCAGCCGTCTCAAGGTGGTGGAGGCGGCGGCGGTTGGGGACCGCTGCGCGATTCGATTCGCCGCGACGTGGAGCAGGCCGTGTCGGCGCTGGCTTTCGCGGAGCGGCTGCACGCGCGGCTCGATACGCAGCGGCGCGCGTTCCTGGATTTTCCGCGCGTGCTCGAGCAGCTTCGCTCTGGCGCGCTGGAGCGGCTGACGGCGTCTTTGTCTCGCCTGTACGAGGGCGGGCAGGGGTTCGACGTGCAGCGCTTCTTGCGCGATCTGCCGCTGGCGTTGGCGCAGCTGGCCGCGGCGGAGAAGAGCAAATCGCAGCCTCCCGCGGCTTCGCAGCCGCCTCCCGCTTCTCAGCCCCCGGCCGCCGCGGAGGCTCCTGCCGCTTCGGAAACGCCCGCCGCTTCGGAGCCCACCGCCGCCGCGGAGCCGCCTGCCGCTGAAGCTGCCGCGCCGGCCGAGACGCCTGCCGCGCCTGTCGAGACCGCGCCGGTCGCTCCGGAAGAGGCCGCCAAGGTCTCTCCGCGCCTGGAGCTGCGCTCGAAGCTCCTCGCCGCCGCGCCCAACCTGGCCAAGGCCGCGCAGGGCTATCGCCGCAACGTCGCCACCGTTCGCCGGGCGGCCACTCCGCGCCGCTCTCCCGGCCCGTGGCGCGCCGACCGCGAAGTGCTGGAAGAGGCCGCGCGCGCGGTCGACTTCGTGCAGAAGCTCTACGACACCTACGCCGAAGCCTGGGCCGATCAGCCGCTGCCCGCGAACCTGCACGAAGAGGCCAGCGCCGAGACCGACCGCTTCCTGGCCTGGACGCAGCTGGACCGCTACGTCGAGCTGGCGGTGGCCGCGAAGAGCACCGCGCCGAAGCCGGGCAAGCCGGGGCAGCAGGTCATCAGCGCGCCCAACGAGACGCCACAGCCGGTGACCGAAGCTTCGCCCGGCGCGACCGTGGCCCAGAGCGAAGAGCCGACGCCGGAAGCCGCGGCCACCGCGACTGCCGACGCCGTGCCGGAGCCGGAAAAGGTTTGAAGCGACTCTTCGCAGCCGCCGCCCTGATCTCCTGGGCGGCAGCAGCGGAAGAGACGAGCCTGCACTACCAGGCGACTGTGGCGACTCAGTATCATCCAAGCTTCGACGCGGCATATTCGGCAAGAACAGCCTGCAGTCCGCGTCCGAGGCGGCCACTTCGGTGGTCATGGATCTCTTCCTCGCGGCGCGCATTCCCTGGACGTCCGGCGAGCTCTACTTCCAGCCGGAGGTGGCGGGCGGCCGCGGACTCTCGTCGACGCTGGGCGTGGCGGCATTTCCGAGCGGCGAGGTGTATCGCGTCGGAAATCCAGAGCCCACGGTCGTCGTCGGCCGCGCCTATTACCGGCAGGTCTTCGGCTTCGGCGGCGGCCGCGCCAAGGTGGACGGGGCCGCCAACCAGCTGGGCGGAGAGCGCGACCGCGACGCTTTGACCATCACGCTGGGCAAGTTCGGCGTTCCGGACGTCTTCGACTCGGTGCCGCAGTCGAGCGATCCGCACACGCGCTTCATGAGCTGGGGTCTCTTCGCCTCTGCCGCGTACGACTATCCGGCCGACACGCGCGGCTACACCTGGGGTGCCGCGGCCGACTTCTCGCGCGGGCGGTGGTCGCTGCGCGCCGGTATCTTCGCCGAGCCGAAGGTGGCCAACGGCATCAAGCTCGAACCCGACCCCACGGTGGCGCGCGGCCTGGTCGCGGAGGTAGAGCGGCGCTTTTCCTGCGGCGCCGTGCGAGCGCTGGCCTTCTTGAACACGGCCGACATGGGCAGCTACGCGCAGGCCACCGCGGCGCAAGAGGACATCAGCCTGACGCGAGCCCAGGGCCGCACCAAGGCCGGCGCGGCGGCCAGCGCCAACTGCGACTTCGGCAACGGCCTGGGCGGGTTCGTGCGGGGCAGCTTCAACGACGGCAAGAACGAGACCTGGGCCTTCACCGAGATCGACCGCTCGCTCGCCCTGGGCGCCATCCAGTCCGGCGCGCGCTGGAGCAGGCCCAACGACGAAGCAGGCATAGCGGTGGTGGTCAGCGGCCTCTCCGGAGAGCACCGCGCCTACCTCGAGAGCGGCCAGTTCGGCTTCCTCATCGGCGACGGCGCGCTCGACTACGCGCCAGAGGTGCTGGGCGAGCTCTACTACCGGTTCGGCCTCGACGAGCACGTCTCCATCGGCGTGAACTACCAGCCCATCTTCAACCCCGCCTACAACCATGCGCGCGGTCCAGTGAACGTCTTCACGGCGCGGGCCCACGTGGCCTTCTAAAGTTGCGGGCTCTGGGGTATACGCCCGCGACAAATGAGCACTCTGCGAACCGTCCGCAGCTCGCCCGACGAAGCTCTATCTCCCGAGCTGCTTCTCAAGATTCACGGCTTGATGGTGAAGGCCCGCGTCCTCGAAGAGCGGCTGATCTCCATGTACAAACAGGGAGACGGCTACTTCTGGATCGGCGGCCCCGGCGAAGAGGCCTTCAACATCCCGCTCGGCCTGTTGATCGAAAAAGGCCAGGGCCCGCAGTACGACTACTGCCACTTCCACTACCGCAACTCCGGCACGCTGATGGCCATGGGCGCGGAGTCCATCGATGCCATGCGGCAGATGAAGAACACCGCCACCGACCCGTACTCGGCCGGGCGCAACTTCGTCGGCCACTTCTCCAAGCGCGAGTGGAACGTGGTGCCGGTTTCGAGCCCCATCGAGGTGCAGTACTCGATGGTGTCGGGCACGGCCATGGCGCAGAAGCGCGCCGGCGGACGGGGCATCAGCATCGTCACCGGCGGCGACGCGGGCACGGCCGAAGGAGACTTCGCCACCTGCCTCGTCTGGTGCTCGCGGCCGGCCAACCCGCTGCCCGTCTTGATGATCGTCACCAACAACAAATGGGGCATCTCCACCAGCGCCGCCGGCCAGCACGGAGAGAAGCGCATCTCGGACCGCGGCAAGGCTTTTGGAATCGAGTCGAAGACCATCGACGGCAACGATCCAGAGGTGGCGTGGCGCGAGATCGCCCAGGCCATGGAGTACGTCCGCACCGAGCGCAAGCCGTTCCTGCTCGAGGCCGTGCTCTCCCGTTTGTACGGACACAGCTCGGCCAGCGGCGCGAACAAGACCAACGACGAAGCCGATTGCCTGGTGGGCTTCGAGAAGAAGCTGGAGGAGCGCAAGCTGCTGACGCGCGCGCAGATGGATGAAATGCGCGTCAGCTACACCGCGGAGCTGTTGGCCGCGCACAAGATCGTCAAAGAGGAGCCGCAGCCGGACGGCTCGACCATCCACGACTTCACCTTCGCCGAGAAAGACCTGGTGCGGCCGTGAGCAACATGGTCCAGGCCATTCGCATGGCGCTGCACGTGGCCGAAGAGCGCCACGGGGTCACCGACATCTTCGGCGAGGACATCGGCCCGCCGTTGGGCGGCGCTTTCACCCAGTCGCAGGGTTTGAAGACCGCGTGGAACTCACCGCTGGACGAGCGCGGCATCGTCGGCACCTCCATTGGTTTGGGTTTGGCCGGCTGCCGCAACGTGGCCGAGATCCAGTTCTGCGATTACGCCTTCAATACGATCGACTTATTGAAGCTCGCGGGAATGATGCACTGGGTTTCAGCGGGAGATTGGAACCTGCCGATCACCATCATGACCCCGGTCGGCTCGGGCATTCGCGGCAGCATCTACCACTCGCACAGCTTCGACACGACGGCGACGCACATTCCCGGCTTCAAGATCGCCATGCCGTCCAATCCGCGCGACGCTTATGGAATGCTACTCAGCTGCGTCGTCGATCCCAACCCGTGCTTCTTCTTGGTGCCCAAAGCATTGATGCGCGTGCGGGCAAATCCGGGCGACGAGATTCCAGGCGAGCCGGGCGACGACAAAGCATTGTCGAAGATGATCGATGCGCCGCTGGGCGACCGCAGCAACTGGAAGCCGCAGTGGCCCGACACGCCCGACGAGTTCATTCCCTTCGGCCAGGCGCGCGTGGTCCGCAGCGGCAAAGACGTCACGGTGGTGAGCTACGGCCGCATGCTCCCGCTCTGCGCCAAGGCCGCCGAAGCGCTGGCCGCGGAGGGCGTGGATGCAGAGGTGATCGATCTGCGCTCGCTGCACCCGTACGATTGGCCGCGGCTGAGCGAGTCCATCCGCAAGACCGGCCGCCTCATCGTCGTGAACGAAGACACCGAGGTGACGAACTTCGGTGAGCACCTCATCCGCCGCGCCGCGGACGAGCTCTTCTACGAGTTGGTCGCACCTCCGAAGCTCCTGGCTGGGGCGTTCGTCCCTGGCATCGGCCTGGCGGATAACCTAGAGATGGCTTCCGTTCCGCAGTTGCCCTCCATTACGGAGAGCATCCGCTCTCTCGCCAGGATGGAACCATGAGCCTCGTCATCGCGCTGTTGCTCGCACAAATGCAGGCTTCCCATCCGTGCACCGCGGACGTGCACAAGTTCTGCCCCGGCATGCGGCCCGGCGACGGCCAGCTGAAGGCCTGCCTCGAGTCCCACAAGAGCGAGGTCACCGCCGCCTGCAGCGCGAAGATGCAGGAGATGACCACCGAGGGCGACCACTGCAAGGACGACGTGCAGAAGCTCTGCCCCAACACCAAGCCCGGCCCGGACCGGATGGCGTGCATGCGGGCGCACAAGGCCGAGGTCTCGCCCGAGTGCAAGAAGCTCTACGAGCAGATGCAGGAGTACAAGCAGGAAGGCATGCAGAAGGGCCGCGGCGGAGCCATGAAGGAAGCGCGGGCCGCGTGCCAGTCGGACATGGAGAAGTTCTGCCAGGGAGTGCAGCCGGGCGAAGGCCGCGTCATCGCGTGCCTGCAGCAGCACCAGGCTGACCTGAGCCCGGCGTGCTCGTCGCAGATGAAGCACTGAGCAGCGTTGGGACGCGTCACCGGCTGTTGCGCTGCGCGTGGTGAGCGTTCGTTGCCGTCAGCGGGGTGGGTTAACGAGGGGCAGGCGCGACCTGCGTTTGGTGAAGTTCGCGGTGCTGGGCGATCACCTGCATCTCATCGTCGAAGCGGATGACAGCGTTTCGCTCGCGCGTGGGATGCAGAGCCTCGGCACGCGATTGGCCAAGGCCCTCAACAAGCTCTTGGAGCGCAAAGGCACGCTGTTCGACGACCACTACCACTCGCACTTGCTCGAGAGTCCGACGGAGGTCGCGCGGGCCCTGGAATACGTTCGGAACAATGCCCGGCGGCCCGCGCCCGGAGCAGATTGAGCCGCGCGCCCCGGTGCTGCCCATCCCTACGTGTTAGAATGAGGACATGGTTCCCGAGAAGTATCAGCTAGGCGCCGTCGGGCGCTTCCTCTTGGAACAATTCGAGCTTCGCCGGCCCGGACTCAAAGCCATCACTCCCGAAGTCGAGGGCGAATTCCGCGAGCAGGCAGAGGCGGAGATCGTCCAGATGCAGCGGCAGCTGCACGAGCTGGGCATTGAAGACGAAGCCTACTGGCAGCGCGTGCGGCGCGTGGTCGACGAGATTCTGCTGCCGCGCTACGGGAAGATCGCCCAGGAAGAGATCGAGGCCGAGGCGCGCGAATACGGCCTCTGGCGCGGCGGAGACCTGGTCGCTCGCGCGGCGTTCGCTGCCGGGGGCCTTTTGTTGGGCATCCTCTGCGTGGAGATTCCCTATATCCCCGTCTCGGTGAAATGGTTTCCGGTGATTCCGTTTTTGGGCGGGCCTTTCTTTCCCGACATCGTCATCGCGCTGCACGCGCGGCGCTACCGCAAGAAGCTGCAGGCCATCGTCACCGACCTGGCTCAGGCCAGCGGTGCCCTTGATACTTACCGGCCGTTATCCGAATTGACCAAAGCGATGGAGATGCCTTCCGAGCTGGCGGATGCGCCGGCCGTTCCCTCGCGTGAAAGGCATTAAATGGCGTTTACGATACCCAGCGTCAACATACCTCGCGTCAAAGTCCCTTCCGGCAAGCGGCTGCGCTTTCTCTGGCTCTTCGGGGCGGCCTTTCTCGTCCTCCTGGTCAGCTACAACTCTTGCACGACGTACATCAAGCCGGGCGAAGCGGGCGTGAAGCAGGTGAAGTTCGGCTTCGGCCAGCGAGGTATCGAGAACGCGGTCTACACCACCGGCCTGCACTACATCGGCGCCGGCGAGACCATGCACATCTTCCCCACGCGGGTGCAGGTGCTGGAGCTCTCCAACTCCAAGAGCGAGCAGACGGAGGATCTGGAAGGCCACCGCGCCGCTCCGGGCATCAACATCCAGACCAGCGAAGGCTATACGGTGCAGGTGGACGTCACCG
>DATBAA010000679.1:0-4329 GCA_036271755.1 Myxococcales bacterium
CGGCCGCGCAGGCGAAGAGCAGCACCCCGGCCGCGTCGCTGACCCGCAGCCGCAGCGGCAGCAGGCGCTCGAGGACAAGCAGCAGCGTGAGCAGAATCATGGCGGGCAGGCTCATGACTCCGCTGACGAAGAGCACCAGCATCAACACCCCGCACGAGCCCACCGAGACGAGGCCCGCGCGCACGCCGCTGATCAGCGCCGCCGAGCCCGCCGCCTCCGGCAGGTTGCGGCAGCGCAAGAGGCAGGCGCGCTTCAGCGGCGAGAGCTGCAGAACGCCGGCCACGCCCAGGAGCAGCGCGGCGGCCATGGGGTGCATGAGCGCCATCTCGTGATCGAGCAGGCCGGCCGCCGTCAGCCGCCACTGCAGCGTCGCCGCGCAGAAGCTGAAGAGCACCCAGGGCGCGAGCGAGCCGCTCAAGAAGAGCGCGGCGTCGCGCGTTCCCCGGGCGACTTGCAGCACGTTGGGCAGCTCGGGCGGAATCATCATTCCGGCCATCATCACCGCCCACATGACGAAGAGCGCCAGCACGCCGTCGCCGTGGTGCATGACGGATGCGGCCCGCAGGCTGTAGAGCCAGCAAGGCACGCACACCGCGACGGCCAGGACGGCCGGCAGCCGCCGGCGCTCCAACGCGACCATTACTCAGCCACGCCTTTTTCCTTGAGGATGCGCCACACCTTTTCCGGGGTCATCGGAATGTCGATGTGCGTGACTCCCAGGTGCTTGAGCGCGTCCACCACCGCGTTGGCGATGGCCGGCGGCGCTCCGACGGTGGCCGACTCACCGACGCCTTTGGCACCGAACGGATGGTGCGGCGAGGGCGTGATGGTCTTGTCCGTCTCCCACGCCGGCGTCTCCATCGAGGTGGGCACCAGGTAGTCGATGAAGCTGCCCGCCAGGTTGTTGCCGTTCTCGTCGTAGCTGATCTCCTCCAGCAGCGCCGGCGCGAGACCCATGGCGAGGCCGCCGTGGACCTGGCCGTCGACGATCATGGGGTTGATGATGTTGCCGCAGTCGTCCACCGCCACGAACCTGCGCACCTTCACCATGCCCGTGCCGCGATCGATGTCGACCACGCAGATATAGGAACCAAACGGGAAAGTGAGATTGGGCGGGTCGTAATAGTGAGTTGCCTCGAGGCCCGCTTCCATTCCTTGCGGATGGTTGGTGTAGGCCGCGAAGGCGATCTCCTGGATGGTCTTCGACTTGCCCGGCGCGCCCTTGACGCTGAACTTGCCGGTCTCCCACACCAGGTCGTCCGCGGAGCACTCGAGCAGGTGCGCGGCGATGTGGCGGGCCTTCTCGCGGATCTTGCGCGCGGCCATGGCTGCCGCGGCTCCGGCGGTGGGCGTCGAACGGCTGGCATAGGTTCCCAGGCCATACGGCGCGGTGTCGGTGTCTCCCTCTTCGACCTGGATGGCAGCGGCGGGAATGCCCAGCTCTTCGGCGATGATCTGCGCGTAGGTCGTCTCGTGGCCCTGGCCCTGGCTCTTGGTGCCGAAGCGCGCGATGGCCTTGCCGGTGGGGTGCACGCGGATCTCGGCGGAGTCGAACATCTTGATGCCCAGGATGTCGAAGTCCTTGGACGGACCGGCACCGACGATCTCGGTGAAGCTGGAGATGCCGATGCCCATCAATTCACCGCGCGACCGCTTCTCGGCCTGTTCCTTGCGCAGCTCTTCGTAGCCCACCATGTCCATGGCGCGCCGCAAGGCCGGGCCATAGTTGCCGCTGTCGTACTCCCAGCCCAGGGCGGACTTATAAGGAAAGGCCTCCTTGGGAATGAAGTTCTTCATGCGGATTGCGGCCGCGTCCATGCCCAGCTTCTGCGCCAGCACGTCGGTCATGCGCTCGATGGCGTGCACCGCTTCGGTGACGCGGAACGAGCAGCGGTAGGCGACTCCGCCCGGCGGCTTGTTGGTGTAGACCGCGTCCATCTCGGTGAAGGCGTTCTTGATGTCGTACGAGCCGGTGCAGATGGAGAAGAGGCCGGCCGGATACTTGGACGGGTTGGCCGCGGCGTCGGTGTAGCCGTGGTCGGCCAGCGTCTTGATCCGCAGCGCCGTCATGGTGCCGTCCTTCTTCGCCGCGATCTCCGCATGCATGTGGTAGTCGCGGGCGAACGAGTCTGCCTGCAGGTTCTCCATGCGGTCTTCGACCCACTTCACAGGCTTGCCGATGACCACCGACGCGGCCACCGCGATGACGTAGCCCGGATAGACCGGCACCTTGCCGCCGAAGCCGCCGCCGATGTCCGGCGAGATGACGCGGATGCGCTCTTCCGACAAGCCGACGTGGCCGGCCACCAGCGCGAACACCGTCCGGATGGCGTGCGGCGCCTGCGTGGTCATGTAGACCGTCAGCTTGCCCTCGGCGGTGTTGAAGTCCGCCACGCAGCCGCAGGTTTCAATGGAGGCGACGTGGATGCGCGGAATGTAGATGTCTTCGGCGACGGTGACTTCGGCGTCGGCGAAGGCCTTGTCGGTGGCCGCGCGGTTGCCGGCCTCCCAGTGCCAGATCTTGTTGTCCTTCTTGTCTTTCTTGTCGGTGCGCAGCACGGGCACGCCGGGGTCGTTGGCCTTCCAGGGGTCGATGACGGGCGTCATGGGCTCGTAGTCGACCTCCACCGCCTCGACGCCGTCGGCCGCGATGTACCGGTCGGTGGCGATGACCGCGGCCACCTCTTGCGCCTGGTACATGACCGTGTCGGTCGGCAGCACCATCTGGGTGTCCGACATGAGCGTCGGCATCCAATGCAGGTTGTACTTCTTCAAGGTCTCGCCGGTGATCACCGCCAGCACGCCGGGGATCTTCAGCGCCTTCTCCGCATTAATCGATTTGATCTTCGCGTACGCGTACGGGCTGCGCACGATGTCCATGTGCAGCATGCCGGGCAGGGTGACGTCGTCGACGTAGTTGCCCTTGCCGCGGATGAAGCGCGGGTCCTCCTTGCGCTTCATCGAGTGGCCCATGCCGCAGACCTTGGCGTCCGTCTTGGGAGCTTGCGCGCTCATGGCTTGTTCTCCTGGAGCTTCTCGGCGGCGAATTGGACGGCCTTGACGATGTTGACGTAGCCCGTGCAGCGGCAGAGGTTTCCGCTGATGGCTTCGCGGATCTCCAGCTCACTGGGGTTCTTGTTCCTCTCCAATAGAGCGCAGGAGGTGAGCATCATTCCCGGCGTGCAGTAGCCGCATTGCAAGCCGTGCTTTTCCCAGAAGCCCTGCTGCACCGGGTGGAGCGCGCCGTTCTTCTCCAGGCCCTCGACGGTGGTGATGTTCACGCCGTCGGCCTGCACCGCGAGGATGGTGCAGCTCTTCTGCGGATCGCCGTCCATCAACACCGTGCAGGCGCCGCAGTGGCTGGTGTCACAGCCGATGTGGGTTCCCGTCAATCGCAACTGCTCGCGCAGCAAATGCACGAGCAGCGTGCGCGCCTCGACGGTGACGTTCTGCTTGGCGCCGTTCACGGTGACGCTGATCTGATGAGTGCTCATGACTTGCCTCCGGCGCGCAGGGCGGCTTTCTTGAGCGCGCGCGTCGCGAGCACGCGTCCCATCTCCTTCTTGTAGTCGACCTGGCCGCGCCGGTCGGGGCTGGGCGAGCTGGCGTCGGAGGCCATCTTAGCGGCCTCGGCCAGCGTCTTGTCGTCGGCCTTCTTGCCGACGAGGAACTTCTCGGCGGCGGCGGCCCGCGTGGGCACGGGTCCCGCGTTGGTCAATGCCAGGCCGGCTTTGGTGATGATGCCCGCGCCGTCGAGCGTGAGCTGCGCCGCGGCTGCCGCGGTGGCGTAGTCGCCCACCTTGCGCTCGAGCTTGACGTAGGCGCCGCCGCTGCCTTTCGCCGGCGTGGGAATGCGAATCTCGGTGAGGATCTCGTCGGGCGCCAAAGCGGTGGTGAAGATGCCGACGAAGAACTGATCGATGGGAATGACGCGCTCGCCGTTGGGTCCGGCCGCGACGACCTCGGCCCGCACCGCCAGCATGGTCGCGGGGTGATCGTTGGCCGGGTCGCCGTGCGCGAGGTTGCCGCCGACGGTGGCGCGGTTGCGGACCAGCGGGTCGGCGATGACCACCGCGGTGTCGAGCAAGATTGGATAGCTCTTCGCGATCAGCTCGGAGCGCTCGAGCGCCACCTCGCGGGTGCGCCCGCCGATCTTCAAATAGCCGCCCTCTTCGCGCAGGTATTCGAGCCCGGGGATCTTGCCGATGTCGATGACGTGTTCCGCCATGCCCAGCCGCAGCTTGAGCAGCGGCAAAAGGCTCTGACCTCCCGACATCACCTTGGCGGTGTCTCGATATTGCGTGAGCAGCTTGATGGCCTCTGGCAGAG
>DATBAA010000680.1:0-3150 GCA_036271755.1 Myxococcales bacterium
GCGATGACGCGCACCTTTGGATTGCGCAACACATCGCCATTGAAGGGCGCGAAGTATTGCGCGCCGCGAATGACGGACGGCGAGAGCTCGACGCAGTCGACCCGCGAGACCGTTGGATGGCGCGCCGCCTCGCCCGCCGCGATGCCGGTGCCGAGGCCGATGGACAGCACGCGCTCGATGCGTGGGACGAGCAGGAAGGGAAAGTGCGCGAGGACCTGCTGCTTGTAGTCCACGCCCCGCGAGCTCTGGCCGATGCGGACGTTGTCCACCAGCATCACGCGCTGCTCGCCGTCGAGCGCGCGCTGCAGGACTTTCACGGTCGAGACCAGGCCCTCCTCGTAGAAGAGCGTGCGGTCGGAAGGCTCTTCCTCGATGCTGCGGAACGGCTGCGGATGCCAGAGGGCGATCATCGCCACCACGGCGGTGGCTGCCGCGCCGAACGCAGCGCCGGAGATCCAGCGCCCTGCCCGCTCTCGCGGCCAGAAGCCCCACGCCGCGGCCGCGAAGTTGAGCGCCGTCAAGAGCACGAGGCCGCGGTCCATTCCTACCAGCGGCAAGAGCACGAAGCCGCCCAGCACCGCGCCGGCGATGTTGCCCAGCGTGTTGGCGCCGTAGACCTGGCCCAGCCCGCTGCCCAGCTTCTCGACGCTGCCCACGTAGAGCCGCGCCGCCAGCGGGAACGACATGCCGATCAGCGTCGTCGGCACGATCATGATCGCCGCCGCGATGCCGAAGCGCCCGAGCAGCAACTGCACCCAGTGCAGCTCCAGCTGGTAGAGCCACACCTGCGAGGCGCCGACCAGCGCGCTCATCGCCGGAATGGTCGCGAGGATGGAGATGGCGATGGCGGCCTGCAAATAACCGAAGGCGCGGCGCGGCTCGCGGAGGCGATCGACGAAGAGCCGCAGCAGGAAGCTGCCCAGCGCGATGCCGAAGAGAAAGACCGCCAGCATGGTGACGAAGGCGTGCGTCGAGCCGCCCAGCACCAGGACCAGCACGCGCGTCCAGATCACCTCCAACGCCAGCGAGGCGGTTCCGGCGAGGGTTATGGCGATGAGCAGTCCGGGCTGCGCTCCGGCGGCTTTCCCAGCGCTGACTTCGGGCGGCTCGGCGACGGCTTCCTGGCGAGAGAGCGTGAGCGCGGCTGCGCCCACCAGGAAGTTCAGAGCAGCCGCGAGCCACAAGCTGGGATGCACGCCGATGGTGCGGATCAAGAGCGCGCCGGCGACGAGGCAGCCGGCCACCGCGCCGGCGGTGTTGAGCGCATAGAGGAACGCGAGCTCGCGGCTCAGGCGGCCCAGGCGAGACACCATCGCCTTGGTCATCGCCGGCAGCGTCGCGCCCATGACGAAGGTGGGCGGCAGGATGACCAGCGAGGCGAGCGCGAGGCGAATGGCGATCAGCAAGAAAGAGTCTGGCGCGAGGCGCGTGGCGGCGAGGCGATCGATCGGCTCGAAGAAGCGCAGGAGCGGCGCGGTCAGGAGCGCGAGGACGCCGATGCAGATCTCCAGCTGGCCGTAGAAGCGCAGCGGGCGGGCGCGGCGATCGACCAGGCCGCCCAGCGCCCACGCGCCCAGCGCGAGCCCGCCCAGATAGGTCGCGAGGACTGCCGCGACTGCGTAGGCGGTGACGCCGAAGACCTCCTTCAGCAGGCGCGACCAGACCACTTCGTAGATCAACCCCGCGGAGCCGGAGAGGAAGAAGATGGCGTGGGTCAGGGCGCGCCGGACTGCGTACGTACGTGGCGCCATGTACGACCAACAGCATGGCCAGAAACAATCCGCAATACAGCCGACAAATCTGTGGGAAGCGGCGTCAGCGCGAGACTGGCGGCAAGAAGTCGTCGACCTTGACGCGCACCCACGACGCGCCGGTCTCCCGCCGCTCGCGCCAGGTGGTGAAGCGGTAGCGGTAGAGGATGGCGCGCACCGCTTTTGGCGGCGCGTCCGGAAACGGATTGCGCCCGAGGAGCCGCAGCGTCGCGCGGTCGTTCTCCAGCAGCTTGCGGATGAACGGCGAGAACCACGGCGCGGCATAGGCGCGCGAGATGGCGGCAAACCACATCAACCAATCCAGCCGCAGGTGATAGGGCGCCCACTGTCGCGGACGGCGCCGCGGATCGCCGGGCTTGCCGCGAAACTCGTACTCCAGCCAGTCGAGTCCGTCGCGCGTGCCCTCGACCGCGACTTCGAAGCGCTCCCGCCCCACCGTCCCGAACGCGCCGTAGGTGTTCACCAGGTGCAGCGGATCGAAGCTGGCGTTCATCATCTGCCGCCTCGAGAAGAGGTTGCGCACCGGCCGCCACGAGAGCGCCAGCACGAGCCCCGTCACCGCCAGCACCAGCGCATCGTGCCAGCCCACCGCCGTCGCGGACTGCGCGACGTACGACAGCCAGCGGTCGTCGAAGGCCGAGGCGGAGAGCACGATGGTGGTGAGGTTCAACCAGGAGAAGTTACCGCTCAGCACCAGCCAGGATTGCGTCACCGCTATTGTTGCGCCGGCGATCCCCGCGAACGGCTGGGGCAGGAAGAGCATGGGCGGCGCGATCAGCTGCGCGAAGTGGCTGCCCAGCACCTCGACGCGGTGAAGCGGCTTGGGCAGCCGGTGGAAGAACCACGAGAGCGCATTGGGCATGGGCTGCGTCTCGTGGTGGTAATCGAGGCAGGTCAGATCGCGCCAGCACGCGTCGCCGCGCAGCTTGATGAGGCCGGCTCCGAACTCCAGCCGGAAGAGCAGCCAGCGGAACAGCCACACGATGGGCACCGGAACAGCGCTCCAGGCGGGCCCCAGAAAGGCGGCGAGAACGCCGGCCTCCAAGAGCAGCGTCTCCCAGCCGAAGCCGTAGAAGATCTGTCCGACGTTGACGATGGAGAGATACAGCGCCCAGAGGCAGAGCCAAATGGCGAGCCCAGCAATCGCGGGCCACCGATCGGGCAAGCCGATTGCCACTGTCAGCGAGAGCAGCACGCCCGCGATGCCCACGGCCTGCAGCAGCCGGTCCGAATAGCGAACGTGGAACAGGCTCGGCGCCTCGAGGAAGCTGACCTGCCGCAGATAGCGCGGAACCGGCAGAAGCCCGCGCTCGCCCAGGAGCGGCCGGAACTGCCCCAGCACGTTGGCGAAGGCGATCAGGTAGACGAGCCCCAGCCC
>DATBAA010000681.1:0-2864 GCA_036271755.1 Myxococcales bacterium
TCTCGCCGCCGCCGCCGCCCGGCCGCTCCCAGTCCTTGCGCACGAACGTGCCGCCGTCCAGCTCGGACAGCCGCGCGACGATGCGGTCGCGCAGCCCGCGAAACGCCTGCTCCACCTCGGTCCGTGAAGGCCTCATCGACCCAATTCCTACCATCTTAGCGGCTGAACTCCATGGTCCAGTTCGTCTCCCAGGTCGTGCCCGCGTCCGGCGAGAAAGCCTGCTCCCAGCGCAGCTGCGAAGGCCGCCAGAGAAACCGCACTTGGATGGGCTTCCCGTCGAGCGTGTCGGCGGCGAGAAACTCGCCGATGCCGTCCACGAAGCGGCCCACCACCGGCACGTCGAGCCGGTGCGGATGGCGCGAGTCCAGCCACCAGATGGACCACGCGCCGCTCTGCTCGTCGAACGAGCGCAAGGTCACCGCGCGATAGGCTCCGCCGGGCAAGTCCAGGACGTTGTCGTCGATGTTGCCGAAGCCTCCCAAGACGGAGCGAAGCTCCATGCTGCCCCCAAATTCCTCCCATTCGGTGCAGCCGGTGAGCCGGGACTTGAGCCGCCGGTGCTGTACGTTCCACCGGCCCAGCAAGAAATCGAAGTCGGTTGGTTTCATAGGAAGATTTTATTCGGCAACTGGTCTGTATGAGAGCGCCAGTTCAGCCACTTCGAACCAGACCAGTTTACCCCGACCTAGAGGAGCGCGCGGACGGATTCGAGGAGCACCGGCCACGCCGCGCTGTCAGGGTCGATGGGCTCGAAGTGGCCCAGGCCGTTCAGGGCGCGCAGCGTCGCCGAATCTCCCCGGCCGACCGCGTCCGCGACGAACTCTTTCGAGAGGCTGAACGGAACCGTGTCGTCTTCGGTTCCGTGCAGGATGATCTGCGGCACTCCCAGCGGCAACAGCTGCGCCGGCGAAGCCGCGGCATAGCTCGCAGGCACCGTCTCTGGCGCGCCGCCGAGAAACGTCTCGATGATTCCATTTCCCAAACGAAGCTTGAAGGCCCGCGCCAGATCGGAGACCGGCGCCAGCGGAACCGCCCCGTGAAAGCGAAACGGCTGCCGCGCCGCGAGCGGCGACGATTCGGCAATGTGGTGCCGGCCGCACAGCCAGAGCGCCAGGTGCCCACCGGCCGAATGCCCGGTCACGATGGTCTTGCCGGCCTCGAGCGAAAACCGCTCCGCGAGCTTGGGAATGAAGTCGGCGGCCAGCGCCGCGTCGGCCAGCGTCCCGGGGAATCCGCCGCCGTCCATGCCGACGCGCCGGTACTCCAAGCTCCAGGTCGCGAACCCTTCGCGGGTCAGCGCGGCGCAGAGATGGCCAATGTGGCCAAGGTCATATCGAGCGCGCCAGAAGCCGCCGTGGATGACGACCAACAACGGCGGATGCTTCT
Organism: Myxococcales bacterium; assembly: GCA_036271755.1. GTDB lineage: Bacteria > Myxococcota > Myxococcia > Myxococcales > 40CM-4-68-19 > 40CM-4-68-19. The sequence continues at coordinate 1,387 of DATBAA010000681.1, forward strand.
TTCCCTTGGGCAGCCGCAGCTCGCCAAACTGCGCCGGACCCGCGCCATAGGCAACGCGGTGGTCGAAGGGCGGCGGCGGAAGCGCGAGGACGTCCATGACGACCTCTTCTACTACGACTGTTTGTCCATCATTGAATGCTTGTTGCGCTTTGAATGGGCCGTTTCCACCTTGGGTTGCATTCGGGGGGACGCATGGCTCGCATTTGCCTGGCGATGGCTCTGGTTCTGGCCGGGTGCGGCGCCGGAAGCAGCAAGGAAGACGCCGCCTCCGATGCCGGCCCTGTCTCTGTCCATCCGCCGCCGGACGCAGGACCCACCGGCCTCGTGCCGCAAACCCCGCCCGGCGTCGATCGCCTGACCACCGGCGAGCGCGGCGCGGCATTGGCCCTCGACGGCCAGCGCCTCTACTGGGCGTCGCAGGCCTACGCGGCCAACGCGGGCGACGATCAGATCCTGCTGCGCTCGATGCCGCGCGCGGGCGGGGCTGCCACCACCCTGGCCAACCTGCCAGGAGTGATGTCGGGAGCCTCCGTGGGAGGATCGACGGGAGGCGTCGAGCTGCTCTCCGCCGATCAAGACGCGCTCTACCTCTCCGCGGTCAACTGCAGCCGCGACCCGGCAAACAGCTATGGCTGCTCGCCAGCCGTCAGCCGAGAGGCCTCGGCGGTGCTGTATCGCGTCGCCAAAGCGGGCGGAGCGGTCACGACGGTGGACCCCGCGTCACGCAGCCTCGCCAGCGCGCCGCCGCAGATCAGCGGCACCAGATCGTATCTGACGCAAGACCCGCAGCCGCTCCTTGGAAAGCCGGGCTGTCTCCAGATCACCAACCTCGGCGGCAGCCACTGCATCGATCGCGGCATGTACCACTACGGTCCGTTGCTGCTGGACGATGCCGGCGTCTTCTACCTGCGCGACGGCGACGTCTTCCGTGCCGGCCTCGACGCTCCCGCGGACCCGGTCGACACCGACGGCGAATGGACCGAGAGCGGTGCCGCCGTGCCCGCGCCCCAGGCCGTGACTCCTTCCGCGTCCGCTACCGTGCTCGCCCCCGCCGGCCTGCTGAACTCGATGGCCATCGACGAGGACAACGTCTACTGGACCGCGGGGTCGGACAGCCTCTACGCGGGCAGCTTGCAAGCCGTGCCCAAGGCAGGCGGAGCGCCCGTCACGCTCGCGGCCTTGCGCGGCTCGGGCTACGATCTCGACGCCAGCACAAGCTCGCTCATCTTCAGCCACTTCACGGACGACGGCCTTTCGTTCTCCGGAATCCGCCGCCTCTCGAAGCAGGGCGGCGCGCTCGAGTGGCTGGGCCGGCCCGTACGGACGCTCGTCGACGGCGATTCGATCGTCTACCAGGACACCGAAGGCAGCCTCTATCGGGCGGACCTCGACGGCGGCAACCGCGTCAGCCTGGGCGTGAACCAGCCGCAGATGAGCTGGGGCGGCTTCACCGTCTCGAACGGCGAGATCTTCTGGCT
>DATBAA010000682.1:0-9891 GCA_036271755.1 Myxococcales bacterium
CACCATGATCTTGTCGGCGAGGTGGAACACCACGCGCATGTCGTGCTCGATGAGGACGATGGTCAGCTGCTGTTCCTTGTGCAGCTTCCGGATCAGCTGGGTGATGTCGTAGGTCTCTTGATCGCCCATGCCGGCGGTGGGCTCGTCGAGCAAGAGCAGCCGCGGCTTCAAGGCGATGGCCATCATGATCTCGACGGCGCGCTGATCGCCGTGCGAGATCTCGCCCACCAGGCGATCGGCCTTCTTGGTGAGGCCGCCCATGCCCAGAAGCTCTTCCACCCGGGCGTGCACCGCGTCCTTCTGGCTGCGCGAGATCCACGGCTTGAGGCGGTAGCCCGCCGCCACCTCGACGGCGACGCGCAGGTTCTCGTGCGCGCTCAGCTCGGGGAACACCTCGGTGATCTGGAAGGTGCGGGTGATTCCGCACCAGACGCGCTTCGCCGGCAGCATCTGCGTGATGTCCTGGCCGTCGAAGACGATCTTGCCGTCGGTGGCGGTCAAGAAGCCGCTGATCATGTTGAAGAACGTCGTCTTGCCCGCGCCGTTGGGACCGATGACCGCGCGCAACTCGCCCTTCTCGACGTTCATCGAGACGCTGTTGACCGCGACCAGATCGCCAAACTTCTTCGTGACCTTCTCTACCTGCAGGAAGCTCATTTCGCGGTCTTTCCGTCGCCCGGCGAGGGCGAGGTGCGATGAAGCATGCCGAGCACGCCGCGCGGGAAGAACAGCACCACCAGCACGAAGAAGAGGCCAATGAACGACTGCCAATTCTGCGTCAGCGTCGAGAGGTAGTCCTGGAGGACGACGAAGATGGCCGCGCCCACGAGCGGACCCCAGAAGCTGCGCATGCCGCCCAGCACCGTCATGATCACGAACGTCCCCGACTGGTCCCAGCGCAGGTCGTGCGGGTCGGCGAAGTTGTTGAGCAGGGCGTAGAGGCCGCCCGCGAGGCTGACGAAGGTGCAGGAGATGATCCAGGAGAGCCAGATGTGCAGGTCGACCGGGATGCCCAAAAAGCCGGCGCGCCGCTCGTTCTCGCGGATGGCCACCAGCGTGCGGCCGAAAGGCGACCGCAGGATGAAGGCCATGATGCCGACGGACACCGCGAAGAAGAAGAGCACGAAGTAGAACATCGTCCTTTCGTTGGTGACGATGTCCAGCGGCCCGACCGGCAGGCGCGCCCAACCGGAGAGGCCGTCGTCGCCGCCGGTCACGTTGTTCCACCGGTAGGCGATGAAGTAGAAGACCTGCCCGAAGGCGATGGTCACCATCGAGAAGTAGATGCCGCGCAGCTTCACGATGAGCGCGCCGATGATGATCGCGGCCACCAGCCCCACGACCACGCCGACGGCCAGCGCCACCAGCGTATTGGGCGTCACGTACTTGATGGTGAGGCCGACGCCGTAGACGCCGAGGCCGAAGTAGGCTGCGTGACCGAAAGAGAGCACGCCGGTGTGGCCGAGGAGAAAGTTCAGCGACAACGCCGCGAGCCCGAGAATGATGACGCGGGTGCCCAGCTGCGGATAGCTGCCTATCCAGCCCAACCAGAACGGCATCGTCAGCAGAACCAGCCACATGGCGGCGTTGCCCATGCGTTTGTCGAACTTCATCAGAAGCGGCCCTCCTCGCCCAGAAGTCCGCGCGGCCGCACCAGCAGCACCAGACCCATCAAGACATAAATGACCGCTTCACTTGCCGAAGGGAAGAAGACGGCGGTGATGCCCATGGCGACGCCGATGAGCAGTCCGCCCAGGAGCGTTCCCAACAGGCTGCCCAGCCCGCCGATGATGATGGCGACGAAGCTCGGCATGATGAGCTCGTTGCCGATGTTGGGCTGCAGGCCCAGCATGCCGGCGGCGAGCGTGCCCGCGAGCCCGGCCAGGTAGATTCCCAGGCCGAAGTTCAAGTTGCGGAGGATCTTCACGTTGACGCCCAGCGTGGAGACCGTCTCCAGATCGAGCGTGCCGGCGCGGATGCGCATGCCCAGCCGCGTCTTCTTGAGGATGAAGAAGAGCGAGCCCACCGCCACCGTGACGATGACCACCATGAAGACGCGGTAGCCGGTGAGGAAGAAGAACGAATCGCTCAGCGGCCTGGACATGAACGGAGGCAGCGAGAACGGCAGCGTGGCGGGGCCCCAGATGGCGCGCGTGCCGTCCTCGAGGATGAAGGCGAGGCCGAACGTGAGCAGCAGGCTGTAGAGCGAATCTCGTCCGTACAGGGGGCGGACGAGGAATCGCTCCATCACGAGGCCGATGCCGGCGGTCAGGAAGGGCGAGAGCAACAGCGCGCCCCAGAACCCGACGTAGGGAATGAGCGTGTAGGCCAGGTAGCCGCCCACCGCCAAGAACCCTCCGTGCGCGAAGTTGATCACGCCGGAGAGGTTCAGGATGAGCGACAACCCGAGCGCCATCAACGCATAGAACGCGCCGGTGATCAGGCCGTTGCAGATGTTGAACAGAATGACCTGGCTCATTCTAGGTTCAGGCCGGCCACTTCATCTTGCAGCCGGTCTCGGAGACCGGAAGAGCCACTTCCGCGCCCTTCGCCTGGATGTCGACGGCGAAGAGATCCTCGGGGTCCGTGGTGCCTTTGGCCTGCGCGTGCCCGACGTAGAGCGTGGGCATCAGCTGGTTGTCGCCCTCGCGGAAGAAGGGGGCGTTGGGCATGAGCGCGATCTCGGGCGGCAGCTTGTAGCCCTGGAGGAACCTGGCCATCTTCTTGGCGTCCAGCGACTTGGCGCCGTTGGCGGCCAGGGCGCAGGTCCAGGTGGAGACGTAGCCGAACCAGTGGCGCGCGGTCGGCACCTTGCCGCCGGTGCGCTTGCGGATGGCGGCGACGAACTCCTTCACGTGCGGAACGTTGGGCTGGTTCCAGTACCACTCGAAGACCCAGGTGCCGATGCGGGCTTCGGGCGGCAGGCCGTTCAAGACCTCCAGCTCTTGCTGGGCGCCGGCGATCTTGAAGCGCTTGTCCAGGCCGAACTGCACCGCCTGCTTGAGCGCGTTGATCATGTCCTGTCCGGCGTGCAGGAAGATGATGACGTCGGGGTTCGTGGCCTGCGCCTGGATCAGGTACGACGAGTAGTCGGTGGTGCCCAACGGCGTGAGCGATTCACCGAGCTCCGTGCCGTTGGCGGCCTTGAGCGACGCCTGGAAGCCGGAGTGCAGCGTGTGGCCGAAGGCGTAGTCGGGCGTGATGAAGTACCACTTCTTGCCGTACTTGGTGAGCAGCGTGTGCGAGACGGAGTTGGTCTCCATGCGCGTGGTGTTGCAGACGCGGAAGACGTTCCAGTGGCAGTCGCTGCCGGTGACGGCGTCGGTGTGGCCGCCGGTGACGATCTGGAGGATGCCCGCCTGGTTGGTGATCTGGCCCAACGCCAGCGCCATGGCCGAGTTCACGTTGCCGAGCAGGAAGTCGACCTTGTCGCGGTCGATGAGCTTGTGCGCCTTCTGCACGGCGGCGCCGGTGTCGGCGCTGGTCGAGTCTTCGACGAGCAGTTGCACCTGGCGGCCCAGGATGCCGCCCTTCTTGTTGATCTCCTCGACCGCGAACTCGCAGCCGATCTGCTCGTTCTTGCCGAGCTCTGCGTAGGTGCCGGTCATCGGGTCGTCGAGGCCGATCTTGACCGGCCCTTCAGTGCTGGCCGCGCGGGCCCGTGGAGCTACCAGCTGCGCAGCGCCGACTACCGCGGCACCCTTGAGGATACTGCGGCGGCCGATCTTGAAGTCGCTCATCGTTTCCCCTCCAGGAAGGTTGTGACCAAGGTCCTACGAAAGTCTTGGTTGTGTAAAAGAACACAAAAACGTACGTGCGCGTCAAGTCTCGCCGCGCAACCGACCCTGCTCTACCTCACGACAAATTCGTTTGAACACAAAATATCTCTACGCGAGCGGCTATGCGAAACGCAAGAGTCGCCGTCGAAAGGGCCGATGGCGAAGTCCGCCGCAGCTTAACCGATCGCCGCGGTGAGTCGATGGGCCTTCGTCCAGGTCCACGACGCGGGGTAGGCGCACATGCACTACGATCGGGAGCACGACGCGCAACCGGCCGCACCGGCTGGACTCCTCGTCCCTTGGGCTCCCGGCCACCAATCGCTGCTGCTCGACGCCTGGCCCGAGGAGACCTGGCGTGAGGTCCTCTGCATCGCCTCGCCGGTCGTCGCGCTCCCGCGGCAGATCGGCGGCCTCTTCGAGGGCACGCTGACCGACGGCTGGCGGGCGCGCGCCTCGACGGTCCACTCCAACGAAGAGGCGGCGCGGCGGGAGTTCGCGCTCTTGGCCGACTGGCTGCGCAAGCTCGGCGCCTCCGCCTCGGGCAGCCGCTGCATCGTCCTGGGCGGCTCGCAGGCGAGAGGCTTCTGCGCGTGGCAGCTCTTGCAGCAGCCGCCGACGCTCGAAGCCGAAGTGCGCCGCCTGCTCGAGGCAAAGCTGCCGGCGCGCGACGCGGTGGCCATCCTCACCAGCGTCTCGGTGGCCTTCGTCGAAGCGCACCACCTGTTGTCCGCGCACGACAAGAGAGTGCCCGTCCGCTTCTCCACGCTGTCGATGCGCAAGAACCGCACCGCGGTCTTCGCCGGCTTCCTGCCGCGCGAGCCGGCGCCGCAGGACGCGCCGTCCGTCTGGGTGCTGGAGGAGGAGCTGCGCAAGATCTTCCGCCCCGGGCAGCTGGCGTCGTTCGCGGTGCCCGACGCGCTGCGCGAGCTCGCGCTCTTGATGCACTCCCATCCGGAAGAGTCCGAGATCCTCGAGCTGCTGCAATCGATCCTGCAGGTATGACGTTCGATCTGCAAAGCACCGAGCTGCCGCTCTTGATCTGCGATCCCGCGGGCCGCGTGCTGCAAGCGTCCGCCGCGGGCGAGAGCGTCTTGCGCGCCGTCGGCGTCGAGGCCGCGGCGCTGCCCGAGTCGCTGCGGGTCTTCATCTGCGAGGCCGGGCTGGGCGAGAGCTGCGAGTGGACGCCGGCCAGCGGCTCCGATCTGGCGCTGGGGCTCACCCGCTACCGCCACGGCGACGAAGGCTTCCTGGTGCTGATGCGCGAGCTCTCGGGCGTGCGCAGGTCGCTGGTGCGCAGGCTGCGCGAGCAGCGCAACGAGATCGTCGCGCGCATGTCGGGCGAGATCGCGCACGAGTTCCGCAACGTGCTGGCCAGCATCGTCTACAACGTCGATTGCGTGCTGGACCCGCGGCAGCCGCCGTTGCCGCTGCAGCAGGAGGCCTGCATCCGCGACGTCTCCTCGGCGGCGGCGCGGCTGGGCGGCGTCATCCAGGTGATGCTCGAGTACGGCCGCGGCGACGTCTTCACCAGCCAGTCGCTGCCGGTGCAAGTGATGCTCGACCGGGTGACTTCGTTCGTGCGCGCGGATCTGCGCCGGCGCGGGCACAAGCTCGAAGCCAAAGCCGCTGCGAGCCTGCCGCTCGTGCAGGGGAACACCATCACCGTCGAGCAGATCGCCATCGGCATGGTGGTGTGCGCCTCGGCCTTCTCGGCCAAATCGATGCAGCTGCAGCTGAGCGCGGAGCAGAGCTCTTTCGCGGGGCGGCCGTCCATCGCCATCCGGCTGCGCGACGACGGCCCCGGGCTGACGCCGGCGGTGCGCGCGCGCATCTTCGATCCGCTGCTCGAAGGCTTGAAGGGCGAGAGCGGCGTGGGGCTCGCGTTGGCGCGCGAGGCCGCCGCGAGCATCGAGGGCGAGCTGCTGGTGGAGAGCTCCGCGAGGGGCAATTCGTTCGTCGCGCATCTGCGGGAAGCGTCATGACCCGCCTGCTCATCGTCGACGACGATCAGCAGCTGCGCGAATCTCTGGTGCGCGATCTCTCGAGCGAAGGCTATGCCGTCTCGGGCGTGGGCAGCGTCGACGACGCGCTGGCGCTCATCGAGAAGCCCGACCCGAACATCGACGTGCTGCTCACCGACCTGCGCATGCCCTCGCGCGACGGCTTCGATCTGCTCGAGGTGGTGCGGGAGAAGCTGCCGCGCACCCGCTGCGTCTTGATCAGCGCCTTCGCCAGCGCCCGCGACTACGACGCTGCCTTGGAGCGCGGCGCGGTGGCGGTGGTCTCCAAGCCCTTCAGCCGCGCGGAGCTGCACGCCGCGGTGTTGCTGGCCATCGAGTGCGGCACCGGCATCCACGGCAGCCTGCACGGCGTCTCGTTCCTCGACGTGCTGCAGCTCTATCACCTGGGCCGCCGCTCGGTGGAGGTGCACCTCGTAGGCGCGGCGCCGGGGATGATCGCGCTGGAGAACGGCGAGATGATTCACGCCGAGTGCGGCGGCCAGACGGGGCGCGAGGCGCTCTTGAAGCTGCTGCGCGTCGAGGGCGGCACCATTCGCACCCGGCCCCGCGACCGCAAGCTGCCGCACACGCTGAGCGAGCCGTTCCAGCACCTGGTGCTCGACTCGATGCGCACCGCCGACGAGGACGGACGCGAGGCAGACTTCGATCTGGGCGGCTTCGACGACCCGACCGCGAAAGTGAAAGCCGCGCCGCCGGTCGACACCGAGCTGGCCGCGCGCTGGAGGCTGGCCTGCAACGGCTGGGGCAAGTTGCCCGCGGGCGTCTCGGTGTTTGCCGTGGGCATCGCGGCCCGGCGCGCGCTCGAGGAGGAGGTTCCCCAAGCGGCGGTGGAGCAGACGCTGGCGCTGCAGGTGGAGGCGGCGGCGGCCAGCGGCGGGGCTCTGACGGGCTCGCTGGAGATCATCGTCGGACAGCTGGGCCTGCTCCTGCTCTGGGACTCGTCTCGCGACGCGCTGCTGGCGCTGGTGCAGGACATCTCGGCCCGCAACGCGCCGGCCTACTTTCGCGCGCGGGCGGCGTTCCTGGGCGGCAAGGCCCGCGAGATCTTCAAGGGGGCGGCATGAACCTGAAAGTTCTCTGCAACGAGGCGTTGACCAGCGTCGAAGGCGCCTGCGCGGTGGCGGTCATCGATCTTGGCAGCGGCGAGGTGCTGGCTTCGGCGGGCGCCGGCGCGCTGGCTTCGCCTGCCTCGCTCTTGCTGCGGGCGGACGCGCTTGCGCCTTTCGCCGCGCTCGCGGGCGTGAGCACCTCTGCCCGCGGCGGTGAAGCGCACGAGGTGCACATTTCGACCGCCGCCGACGATCGCCTGCTGCGCGTGGTGAGCGTCCGGCAGGCGGTGGCGGTGCTGACGACGGAGCGGTCGGCCAACATCGCGCTCACCTGGGCGCAAGTGAGGACGGTGGCCTCGAGGCTCGAGGAGGCCGCCTGATCCGCGCCCCCGCACTGGAAGAGCTGCGCCTCTTGAACGTGGCCCGCCTCTCGCGCCTGCGGCTCTTTGGCGCCTTGGGTTTTCTGCTCCGCAGCGCGGCGCTGGGCTTTCTCGGCGCCCCTGGCTGGCGCGAGCTGGTGGTGCCGCTGCTCGTCTATACGCTGCTCTCCGCGCTGGTGTCGTTCCGCCCACCGGGCTTTCGGCCGGCGCGGCTGATGCCGATCTTCGACGTGCTGGCGGTCTACGGGCTGCAAGCGGTCAGCTTGCCGGCGTCGCCGTTTCCCGCGGGCGTGGCGGGCTGGAGCCTGGGCATCTTCGTGCTCCTGGTGCTGCTGGCGGCGATGACGCTGAAGCCGCGGCTGATCTACGCCGTGGCCACCCTTGCCTTCGTTTGCGAGTGCCTGCTGCAGCGCGCGGCCGGGGTGAGCTGGGGCGCGGTGGGCGCGAGCGCCTGCGTGCTCTCGCTCGCCGCCGCCGCGACGGTGACGCTGATGCGCCAGACCAGCGGCCTCGTCGAGCATCTCGCCGGAGCACAGCGGGAATCGCAGGCGCTGGCCGATCTGCTGGGCGCGCAGCTGAAAGCCAGCCAGATGGCGCTCTCGGAGGCCACGCCGCCAGGCGCCGCGCTTGCTGCTCCGGAGGTGAACGCGCCCGCTGCTCCGGAGGCGAGCGAGACTGACGCCGCGGGCCTGAGCATCCTCATCGTCGAGGACGAAGTGCATCTCTTGAGCGCGCTCGAGCGGACCTTCGGCGCGCGGCACCGGATCACCACCGCGGGCTCGGGCAACGAGGCGCTGGCGGTCTTCGAGAAGGGCGAGCGCTTCGACGTGATCTTGAGCGACCTCGTGATGCACGACGGGACCGGCATGGAGCTGCACGAGCAGCTGACGGCCCTGGCGCCCGACCAGGCGGATCGCATGCTCTTCTGGAGCGGCGGCGCGCCGGGCGAGAGCGCGCGCTCGTTCGTGGCCGCCATGGCGGATCGGGCGCTGAAGAAGGGCGTTCCGCTGGCGCAGGTGGAGGCCAGCTTCCATCGCATCGTCGGGGCGCAGGGCCGCCACCGGTAGACGCGCGCGAGTTAGCGACGATTGCTCTTCGCTTTACTTCGGCTGCTCGTACAAGTTCGCGAGGACGACGGTGAGGCCGACGAAGAGGCTGTAGCTGCGGACGTCGCGGAAGAGGCTCACGTCGCCGCCGGCATCGAAGGTCAGGAACGGCGACGGGCTGAAGGTGAGCGCCGCCAGCACGCCCGCGTCCTTGGTCGCGACCGGATCGGCGGAGCCGAAGACGTAGGTCTCGAGGTCGGCGCCGAAGCGGGTGGTGAGGTTGGTCGAGAAGGAGAGGGCGGCCCACGGCTGCGGCTCGGCCGTGCCGTCGATGCGCCACACGTTGAGCGCCAGGTTGAAGTCGGCGTGGATGGGCCCGAAGTCCTTCGAGACATATCCGGCGAAGAAGAGATCGGTGATGCGCGTATACCCGGTCTGCCCGGCGAAGGTGGGCACGCTCACCGTCGCCGAGAAGCTGACGGTCGGCAGGTAGTCCGATTGCTTGAGCAGCATTGCCTTGAGCCCGAGCGAGAGGTTGTCGAAATAGGTCGCCGGCTGGGAAAAGACGCCCTGGCCGCCGAGCTGAATCTGCAACCAGCCGGTTGCATTGAGATCGAGCAGAAACGGGATGGAGTGCTGGAAAGGAGCGTTCTCCAACTCCTTGCCCAGATAACCAAGCTCCAATTGGACCGCGCCCGCCGGACCGAACTCAGCGGTGCAGGCGATGGTCGGCCTGCACGGCTGCGCGGGAATCTCCGGATTGAGAAAGCTGGCGGCCTGCGCGCGCACGGCCGGAAAGAGCGTCAACGCCGCTGCGAGGAGAGCACCTACGCGCACTCATGGCCTATACCCGTTCTCTTCGAGAATGTGCAGCACGCTGCACCGATTCCGCGGTCCTTGGCCGTTCTTGCTTGCGGAGTTTCCAGCCGGCGTTCAAGAGCCAGGTCCCTGGCGCCACGAGCAGCTCGCGCAGCACCGGGTTACGCGAGCTGAAATCATCTGGCCCTGCATCACCGTAGTGACGCTCGGCGTTCGTGCTCACGTAGTTCAGGGCGTTCCGCGTCTCCGCCGGCGTCCGGAGCAGGTGCGAGTGATAGTGGTCCGCGAAGATGCGGCCGCGCCGGCCTCGCAGCGCGGCGTTCAACCTCTTCGCCAACCGGATGCACAGGCCCTGCACGCCCCGCGACAAGGCTCGGCTCGTGTCCGCCTCGACGATCAGATGCAGATGATTGCTCAAGACCGTGAACTCTACCAACCGCAGCCCGTTTCTCCCGCGCGCGTCTGCAAAGCAGCGGCGGATGACCGCGAACCGCCGCGAGCTCCGCAGCGACGGAACGTCGTCCTTGATCCGCAGCGTCACATGCGCCGGCGTCGGTTTATCGAATCGCGGCCTCTCCTGGTGACTGACCAGCGCCGTGCGACCCGTCGGGTGACGTCCCGCGCCCCGGCGTTTCCCTCCCTGGGTCTCGAACTGAAACGATGCCTGAGGAAGAGGTCTAATCATTTGATTCGGGACATATTATATAAATGCCTCATGCTCGTCAAGTGTCTCCACAAGGGCTGCTTTTGCCTGACGCGCGGGGCCGCCGCCCGCGCGCGCGATATCTCCGACGGAC
>DATBAA010000683.1:0-8637 GCA_036271755.1 Myxococcales bacterium
GTCAAGGCGGTGGCCGAGGGCGCGGGCGCGCCGGGCGCCAGCTCGCCGACGTTCGCGCTGGTGAATCAGTACCAGGGCCGGGTGAAGCTGCAGCACCTCGATCTGTACAGGCTGTCCGGCGCGGCGGAGCTGTACGCTCTCGGTTTCGACGACCTGCTGGCCGAGCCCGCGGCGACGCTGGTGGAGTGGGCCGAGCGCGCCGCTCGAGCGTTGCCGCCGGATCGCCTCGAAATCTATCTGGAGCACGAAGGTCCCGAGAGCCGCCGCGCCAGGCTGGAAGCGACCGGCCCGCGCTCGCGAGAGCTGCTGCGCGCCCTCAGCTGACGGTCAGCCGCAAGTCGGCGTCGACGGCCAGGATCGCCTCTTCGGGCAGCTCGCGCCACGACTTGCGCCGCGGCTCACCGGGTGGGGGCGCGCCGGGGTCTTCGCTGGCCACCGCGACGTACGTGCAGCGTCCCCGCTCATCCGCCGGCGGCGCCGAGATGAAGAGCGTACGCCCGCGCCGGCAGGCCAGCATCATGCGGCCGTTGGTGATGAGGAACGTCGTGCTCGCCGGCGACGGCAGCGTCTGCTTGAGCAGCGCCTGCGTCTCGCGCAACGCTTCGACGGACTGCGAGAGCGTCGCGTCCTCGAGGCTTCCGCGAAGCCGCAGCCGCGTGAGGAAGAGATAGAAGCAGCGCTCGCTGTCGGTCTCTCCGCGCAGCTCGGCGCGCAGCGACGGCTCGACCAGGGCCTCGAGCGCGCCGCGTGTCGTGTCCCACGCAGGCAGCGTCCCGTTGTGCGCGAAGAGCCACGGCCCGCGCTGGAACGGATGGGTGTTCTGCTCGGAGATGATGCCGACGCTGGCCTTGCGCACGTGCGCGACCACGGCCTGCGCGTTGACGTAGTGCGAGAGCTTCTCGAACTCCGCGTCGCCGTGCGCGGGCGTCAGGCTGCGCACCACGCGCGGCGCGCCGTGCTCATACCAGCCCAGGCCCCAGCCGTCGGAGTGCTCCTTGCTCTGCACCCGCAGCGCGTTGGCGGCGCGGAAGAGCTCGTGCGTGACGGGACCCGGTTCGCGGCTCAGGCAGCCGAAGAGGCGGCACATTCACTCTATCCTACTGAATCGACGGGCCGTTTTGTAAGCATGCAAAAAGATGGCTGCACGGTTGCGCACAATCACCCGCGGACGATAAGCATGACGGGTGCACTTTGCTCTCGCGCTGCTTCTGGCCGCCATCGACGCCAGCCGACCGCCGGTGGCGCTCTTGCCGCTGCGGTCGCTGGGCCTCTCGGCCGAGACCGCGAGCGCGCTGGAGCTGACGCTGCGCAACGAGCTGTCGCAGCTGCCGGAGGCGCGGCTGGTCCCGGAGAAGGACGTGGCCGCGCAGCTCCTCCGCGAGCCGGAGTGCGCGCAGAAGATCGCCTGCGCCACCGCGGCGGCCTCGCGGGCGGGCGCACGCCAGGTCATCCTCGGAACCGCCAGCCAGCTGGGCGACTCCTTCATGATCGACGTGAAGCTGCTCGACGCGAAGACCGGCCAGGAATTGCGGCGCGCGATGCATCCGAGCAACTCGCGCGACGCGCTCATCGAGACGCTGCGCGACTCTGCTGTGGAGCTCCTGGCCCCCGCGCGGTTCGTCGGCGGCCTCATGGTCGAGGTGCCGGACGCACCGGGCGCGGCGGTCTTCGTCGACGGGAAGCGCGTCGGCACCGCGCCGCTAGGGCAGTCCATCGACGACCTGTTGCCGGGACAGCACACGCTGCGGGTGGTGGACAAGGGCCGCGAACGCAGCATCTTCGTCGAGGTCCATTACGGCCGCACCGGCAAGGCGCGCGTGGAGCTGGGCCGTAAGTAGCGGTGCCCGGCCGTGAGCAAAGGTGGGCGGTCCAAAAACTGTCATCTGACCGATGGCATGCTAGCCTCCGGCGCGTGTCGAACCTGCGCACAATCTCGATGATTTCGTTGCTGGCGTTGGCTTCGTGCCGCGCCCGGCAGACCGGCCCCGACGCCAACTACGAGAAGGGCGCGCGCATCTACCAGCAGCTCTACGCCACCCAGCTGGACGATGCCTACGGCGACCCCAAGATGAACCAGGTGGTCGTCCTCTTGAAGCAGGTCGACCCGCGGTCCGTCGACGCCGAATCGGCGAAGCGCATGCTCGCCTCCATCGACTCCGGCCGCGTGGTGCTGCAGAAGCAGCAGGCCGCGCGCGACAAGATGGCCGCCGCGGCCGCCGCGAGCCTGGCCCGGCCGCTGCCGCAGCTCGAGCAACAGAGAATCATGGCCGCCGCCGAGCCGCCCGACGCAGGCGCACCTCCGGTCGATCCGTTCGGCGCCGGCGCTTCCGTGGCCGAGATCAACCTGACCAGCGGCGGCTGCCTGACGCCCGGCGAGCCGTTTCGCGAGAAGGAGACCAATGTCACCGGCACCGTCTATCGCGTCGGCAGGGGCACCTGCGCCGACCGCTTGCCGGGGTTGATCGGGCAGGCGGTCCTGGTCGGCAAGGACGGGCGCATCTATCGACGGCTGCAGGACCCGACGCTCACGCGGACCGCGGCGCCGGCCGCTCCCGGTGCAGGTCCCATAGCTCCTCCGCCAGCCGCCGCGCCCGCACAGGCAGCCGCGCCCAACCCGCCGGCGCAGCCCGCAACTCCGGCAGCGGCCGTCGCGCCGGGCGATGAGGCAGCCGACGCCGGCTACCAGATGTACATCCCGGGCATGCCCATACCGGAAGGCATGAACCCCTCGCCGCCTCCTCCGCCGCCCGACCAACAGCAGTAGTTGCCGCTGTGGCGCGGCCCGTTGCGGCCTGCTACACAACGCGGCCCATGGCCGAGCTCGCCTATACCCTGCTCAAGCTGGTTCCGAAGAATACCTATAGCCGGCTGGTCGGAGCCGCTTGCCGCATCCGCGCGCCGAAGCCGGTCATGCGCGCGGCCATCAGCAAGTTCGCGAAGAGCTACGGCGTCAACGCGGAAGAATCCGAACGGCCCATCACCGACTACCCGACCTTCGTGGAGTTCTTCACCCGGCGGCTCAAGCCCGGAGCCCGGCCCATCGCGCCGGGAGCGGTGGCGGTCAGTCCCGTCGACGGCACCGTCGCCGAAAAGGGTGAGATCGTCGATTCGACCCTCTATCAGGCCAAAGGAAAGCCTTACACGCTGGCCGAGCTGATCGGCGGTCCGCAGGCCGAGGCCGACGCGCGGCAGTTCGCGGGCGGGACGTTCTGTACGATTTATCTGGCCCCTTACAATTATCATCGCATCCATACGCCGCTGGGTGGCGAGATCACCGGCTATGTCTCGATGCCAGGGCAGCTCTGGCCGGTGAATCCAATCGGCGTGCGCAACGTCGAGAAGCTCTTCTGCGTGAATGAGCGGCTGACGACGTTCTTGAGGACGCCGCGCGGGCCGGCGGCCGTGGTGTCGGTGGGAGCGACGGCCGTCGGGCGCATTCGCGCGGTCTATGACGACGTCGTCACCAACGCGAAGCGCACCCGGAAGATGGCGCGAAAGATCTATGAGCAGCCCATTCCGGTGGAGAAGGGCGGCGAATTGGCGTTGTTCGAAATGGGCTCGACGGTGGTGCTGCTCTTCGCGCCGGGCGTGAAGATCGCGGATCGCTGGCAGGCGGGAATGCCCATCAAGCTGGGCGAGGCACTGGAATGAGCAAGCAACGGATTCGCGGCGTCAAAGGCACGCGCGACGTATTGCCGACCGATACCTATGTGAAGCAGGACGAGCCGTGGGTTCGCACCGGTCACTATCACTTGATTGAAAAGGCCGCGCGCGATCTGTTTCCTTTGTACGGCTATCGCGAAGCGCGGACGCCCATCCTGGAGCGCACCGAGCTCTTCGTGCGCGGCATCGGCGAAGTCACCGATATCGTCGGCAAGGAGATGTACACCTTCGACGACAACGGCGACTCCGTCTCGATGCGGCCGGAGAACACCGCTTCATTGGTTCGCGCTTATATCGAGCACAACGTCGCGGAGCAGGAGCCGGAGACGAAGTGGTGGTACCTGGGGCCCATGTTCCGCCACGAGCGGCAGCAGCGCGGGCGGTACCGGCAATTCACCCAGATTGGCCTGGAGGCGTTGGGCAGCCAGGGGCCGCGCATCGACGCCGAGCAGATCGAGCTGCTCGACCGCTGGCTGCGGAGCTTGAGCATTCCCTTTGCAATGCACCTGAACTCACTGGGTGACGGCAATTGCCGGCCGCAGTATCGCGCCGCGTTGCAAACTTACCTGCGTTCGCGGCTCGACGAGCTGTGCGACGAATGCAAGAAGCGGGTGGAAACCAATCCTATCCGCGTGCTCGATTGCAAGAACCCCAAATGCCAGGAGGTCGCGGCGGGCGCGCCGAAGATGAGCCAGGCCCTCTGCGATCCGTGCAAGGCGCACTTTGCTTCGCTGCAGCAATCATTGACTGATTTGAAGGTGCCCTACACGCTCGACGACAAGCTGGTGCGCGGGCTCGATTACTACACGCGCACGGCTTATGAGGCGATCGCGACCGAAGGGTTGGGCGCGCAGAGCACCGTCGCGGGCGGCGGGCGCTATGACGGCCTCGTCCGCGAGCTGGGCGGCGGAGATACGCCCGGCATCGGCTTCGCCAGCGGCGTCGAGCGCATGGCCATCTTGCTGGCCGCGCAGGAGAAGGAGTTGCTGGCGCGGCCGGTGGTCTTCATCGCTCCGTTGGGCGAGGACGAAGGAAAGCGCGCCGACGTGCTGGCGCAGCAGCTGCGCGCGGCGGGCATTGCCACCGAAGTGAGCTTCCGCAAGTCCAATCCGGGCAATCAAATGAAGCGCGCCGACGCGCTGGGCGCTCGCTTCGCCTTGGTCCTGGGCGGCAATGAGTTGCAATCGGGTACCGCGAAGCTCAAGGAGCTGAAGACCGGCGCGCAGCACGACGTCTCGCTGGCCGAGCTCGTCTCCCAGGTCGCCGCGCTCTCGAAGTAGCTAGCTCTTGGGCAGCTGGCCGTACGGCAGCGGCTGCCCGCGGCTCTTGGGCATGGTGCTGTGGTACGGCTCGGTCTTCAGCGTCTCCCAGGTGTTGGCGCGGCCGTCGACGTAGCGCAGCGGCTTGCCCTCGAAGATCGCCGGGTCCACATCGAGCGCGCGGACGTTGACGGAGACGTAATCGCCGCCGGTCTGCGGGATGCTGCCGTGCGTGTGCGTCCAGAGCCCGCAGTGTTTGCAGAAGCGGTGGTGGCCGTAGTCGGTCTTTGAGTAGTCGCCCAGGTCGTCCGCGCCGGAGAGCAGCTTGAACTGCTGCGGCGATTTCGGGCGCAACGACCAAAGCGCTTTCTTCGTGCAGAAGGTGCAGTTGCAGGTGCCGGTGCCCTGATCTGGATCAGCTTGGACTTCGAATCGGACCGCGCCGCAGTGGCAGCTTCCCGGGAGCGTTTGCATGGCCATGGCGTCAACATGGGAGCGCCCTCGAAAAGAGGGAAGCGCCGGGCCCTCGGATGGCTGGCGGCCTAAGCCTTTTCGTAGCGGTACTGCGTCCGGATGTTTTGATTGAAGTATTCGCCGGCCGAGCCGCCGTCGTCCTCCGCAGCCGTGAGCTCGCGCCACACCTCCGGCGGCACGTCGAAATAGCGATAGGTGCGGCCGTTGCGGAAGAGGACCTCCAGCGTCTGCACCGCTTCGTCGTAGGCCAGCTCGGCGAGCATCGACGACCGCACCCGGACCCGCTTCATGCCGTCAGTCTCTCGAGCGGGTTCGATCGCAGGCTCTTCGCGCTCCGCCAGCACGGTGGCGCCGTCGTCCTTGGAGAGCTGGTGGACGGCAGCCCCGTCCAGCGCCCGCGCCAGCTTCTCGGAGTGGGTCACGACGAAGATCTGGCCCCGCTTTGCAGCCGCCAGGATCAGCGCTGCCAGCGCGTCGATCATCCCTTCGTGGAGCGAGGTCTCGGGTTCGTTCAAGGCCAGGAACGGCGGCGCGCGCGGCGAGAGCAGCGCGGCCAGCAAGTAGAGAAAGCGCAGCGTACCGTCGGAGGCCTCGGCGGGCTCGAGCGGCCGCAAGAGGCCCGGCATCTCGATCTGGAAGCTGAAGCGGCCCTGGCCCAGCGCCACCGGCAAGAGCCGCGCGCCGGGAAAGCCGCGCTCGAACGTCTCGTGCAGGAGCGCGCCGTCGCCGACGTGATCGATGGTCATCAGCGCCGCCGCGAGGTCGCTGCCGTCGTGCGCCAGCGCCGGCGTGTGCACCCCGAGCCGCGCCTGCCGCGCGGGCGCCTCCGCGTCGCTGCGAAACGAGTGGTAGAAGCGCCACGAGAGCAGCCGCGCGCGCAGCTCGGCCAGGAGCGTGAAGCGCTGCGGCTCGATGATCTGCGCCAGCATCGACTCGGAGCCCCAGAGCGGCTTTGCAAAGGTCTGCCGCTTGCCCTCGTCGTCGCGCGACCAGGCGCCTGGCCCACGCCGTTCGGCGGCGACGTGCTTGCCGACCAGGAGCCGCTCCTCTTTCACGTCAGGGTCCAGCAGGAAGGGCCCTTGCGGCGGCGGCACCAGCCCGATCTGCAATTCGTACGAGAGGTCCGCAAGGCCGGCGAAGACCTCGATTCGATTGCTCTCCTGCTTGCGCCGCGGCCCCGCCCAGAGCGCGGACGGCAGCCCTCCCTGCAGCGACAGCGCCTGCGCCAGCGTGCCGCCCGCCGCGGAGCTCAGCAGCTGCAGCGCGCTGTAGAGATTGGTCTTGCCGGTGCCGTTGGGCCCGACGACCACCGTCAGCTGTTCGAACGGCAACTCGATGCTGCGCAGCGACCGATAGCCGCTGACCCGCAGCTCGCGCAGCATTACTTCGTCCTCGCCCCCGCGCGGCTCATTTCTTCGAGGTCTCGCGCAGGCGGCGGGTCAGGACTTTCATCACGCCCATGGCGATCTCCGGCCGCTCGCTCAGGATGTCGCGGAAATCGTCGCGGCCAATCTTCAAGACCACCGCGTCTTCAACGGCTGTAACGCTGGCCGACCGGGGCTCGGAATCGAGCACCGCCATCTCGCCGAAGACGTCGCGCAGGCCCAGGCGCACCAGCTCCTTGTCTCCCTTGTGCACCTTCACCTTGCCCTCGACGATGAGGTAGAGCGAATCGCCCGGCTCGCCCTCGGCGAAGACCAGGTCGCCGGCGGCCAGGGGCTGCTCCTCGGCGATCTCGGCGATCTGCGCCAGCTCGTCTCCGGGCAGGGCGCGGAAGAGGTCGATGGACTTGAGGAAGAGCACCTTCTCGACGGTGGAGATCATGCCGGAGTGACCTTTGGAACGAACTTTTGCAGCAGCGCGCGCACCGTGGTGCTCACCGAGCGGGCTGCGTCCTGGGCGAGCGGAGAGAGCAGCGCCGGCGCATCGACCGGATCGCAGTTGGCCAGCGCCAGCGCGGCGGCCTCGCGCAGCGGCGCGGACG
Source organism: Myxococcales bacterium (assembly GCA_036271755.1). GTDB lineage: Bacteria > Myxococcota > Myxococcia > Myxococcales > 40CM-4-68-19 > 40CM-4-68-19. The sequence goes on from DATBAA010000683.1 coordinate 7,381, forward strand.
AGGACGAGAGCGCGTGCTGGAAGGCCGGCAGCAGCGGCGCGAAGGGCAGGGAAGAGTCCAGCGACCAGCGCGCGGCGCAGGCGGCCACCCACTGGCCGGACTCGCAGCCGATCAGGGCCGCCAGCAGCTCGACGTGCGGCCGCGAATCGGGCAGCACGGTGTCGACGCGGCGCTTCACCTCGTCGAGCGCGGCCATGACCGAGCGCTTCCACGGCTCTGGCAGCGCGTTGTCCAGCACCTCGATGGCGTTGCCGCGCTGGGCTTGCGACTCCGAGCGGAGGTTCTCCGCCACCACGTCCAGCCGCACTTGCGGCAGCAGCACTTCCAGAAGGAGCAAGGCCTGGAGAATGCGCGCGTCGCGCTCCTCCATCAGCGCCATCGACAGCAGCTCCGCCGGAGTGCGCGGGGGCTGCATGGCCGCCGCGGCCGGCAAGGAGAGCTTCTTCAAGTTGCCCAGCGCCACGCGGGCGGCGCTCAGCTCGGCGTAGACCGCCAGCTCCACCTTGGAGGTGTCGATGCGCAGCTCGCGCTGGCGGCGGGTCAGCCTGGAGAGTCCGCGCGAGGCGGCTTTGCGAACGCTCGGATCCTTCGCGGTCAGCGCCAGCACCAGCGCGTTGGCGGACTCGCGGGTGCCGAGCCGCTGCAGCACCAGCGCGATGCCGCGACGCGAATCCGGGTCGGCGCGCTCGTCGAAGAGGACGCGCGTCAGGTCTGGCTCGATGCCGGGACCGAACGCGGTCAGCGCCGAGGCCGCTTCCAGCGCCACGTCGCGCCGCTGGAACTGCTCGATCAGCGCTGGAATCAGCTCGGGCGTGCGCAGCTTGCCGGCGGCGGCGATGGCGCGGCGGCGCACGGAGGGATCGGGGTCGCGCAGGAAGGCCAGCAGCGGCCGGAAGAAGCCGCGCACGCCGATGTTGCCCAGCGCGTCGGCGGCGGCAGCGCGGTCCTGCGGGTCCGCCGCGGCGAGCAGCTGCTTGAGCGGCTCGGCGGCGGCGAGCACTCCGTCGAGCCCGGCGTGGCGGATGAGCGCGACCGCGGCCGCGGCGCGGACCACCGCCTCGGGCGCGTTCTTGATGTCGAGGAACGGCATCACCGTCGCGACCGCGGCCTCCTGCTCGACGGCGCACACCGCGCCCAGCGCGGCCGCGCGCACTTCGGGGACCGGGTCGGCCAGCAGCGCGCGCATCTCCACGTGCGCGTCTTGATTGCGCAGCTCGCCCAGGATCTGCACCGACGCGGCGCGCAGGCGCGGGTCCG
>DATBAA010000684.1:0-15207 GCA_036271755.1 Myxococcales bacterium
GAGGCAGCGAGACGGCGAAACCCAGATCGATGGACCTGCTGCACTCGCAATTGGGTACCCGTCCTCGAAGTCACGCTCAATCCTCCTCTGCCGCGCGCCATCATCACGGCCTGACGCGACAACCCTCTTGACCCGCATCGCCGGTCTGATGTGTCAGGCATGTCCCCGGTCTGGATCTTGATTTTCACTCTGCAAAATTGTATGCTATTCTTATGGTTCGTCAACGGCAACTGAAGCTTCCGCTGTCCAGGCGGGGTGGCAAACGGGCGGGAGCTGGGAGGCCGCGGACGCGGCCGCACCCGGGGCTGATCGGTCCTGGCGTGCCACACGTGCGGCGGGCGGACTTCGCGGGGCGGAATCCGGTGCATGTCACCCAGCGCATGCGGCCCGGGGTCGGTCATCTGCGAACGCAGGTGCGCCTTGCCCTGATCAAGGGTGCGCTATGCGACGCGAGCGGCCGGTTTGGGATGCAGGTGGTGCACTTCTCGGTGCAGGGGAATCATCTGCATTTGATCATCGAGGCAGAGGGAAAGCGCGAGCTTTCGCGCGCGATGAAAGGTTTGGCGGTGCGGATCGCGGTGGGGCTCAATCGCCTCGCCGACCGGCGCGGGACGGTCTTTGCGGACCGGTATCACGCGCACGTGATGGAGACGCCACGCGAGGTGGCGAACACAATCCGTTACGTGTTGCAGAACTACCGGAAGCACGCGCGCGAAGAAATGCCGGCGCGGTGGCGCGACCCGTTTGCATCGAGTGTCGCGGTGCCGCTGCATGCGCCGAAGGTGTGGCTGTTGCGCGTTGGATGGACGTACGCGGCGGAGCTCCGCATGGCGGCGCTGGGCAAGCGCTGAGCCAGTGGGACTCCCGGACCGGGGATGGCGCTACGCTTGCCGGTGGACGTCCTGGAAGGCGAGCATTGAGCCCAGGCGCTCTTCGCGCTCGGGAGTGAAGCCGCATTCGGCGTCCCAGGTGGCTGGGTTTTGGTAGGTGCCTAAGAGCATGTCCCACCAGACGATGTCGCCGTAGTTGTCGCGGTGCTTGTCCTTCTCGTGGTGGATGCGGTGCATCTCCGGCCGCTGGAAGATGTACCCGACCCAGCGCGGGGTGCGCACGTTGGTGTGATAGAAAAACTCGCCCAGCGCGGTGAAGGCCGTATAGACCGCGGCGGCCTTGGTATCGAGCCCGAGCAGGGTGAAGACAATCAAGCTGCCCAGGATTGAATTCACCACCATCTCCAGCGGGTGCTTGTAGAAGCTGGTGATCACCTCCAGCCGGGCCGGGCTGTGGTGGATTTGATGGAAGTGCAGCCAGAGAAAGTCCGACTGGTGGCGGAATCGATGCCACCAATAGAAGATGAAGGTAGCCACGAAGTAAGCCAGCGCACCGCCCCAGAACGTGGGCAGGTGCAGGCGAAACAGGGAGTGCGTGGCCGCATACTTTTCCCAGGTCACGCCGGCCAGGAGAACGACGCCCACCTGCACCAGGTTGACGGCGATCACCCGCACCGGCCAGGTCCTGACGGGAGGCAACCTCCAACCCGCGAAGATGCGTTCGAGGACAAAGCATCCGGCGGCCACGGCCATCAACATGATCAGCATTCAATCAAGCTAAAGCGACCGGGCTTGCGCTTTCAATGCCTTCGAGATGACATTGTCACCGGCATGCGAAACTCCACCTTGGCCAGCCGCGCGGGCTATGTCGATACGCAGGCGACGCTCATCCGGGCCTCGCTGCTGGCGGCCCACTCGGTGCATGCGGACGGCTTTCGCGCCGTCGACCTTCGCTTCTACTTCCGGCTCTTCTCCAATTGGCTGGAGCAGGACATCTTGCGGCCCAGCCAGGATCTGGAGCTCACGCAGATCAGGCGGTCGCTGCAAGCGCTGCAGACAGCGGGACACTGCGGGCAGCCGCTGCCGAAGCGCTTCGTGCTGACTGAAGCGGGCCTGCTCGACACGGCGGAAAAACTGGTCGACGAAGCCTCCGTGGCGTTCGAAGAGATGCTCTTCGTGCTGCTCTTTGCAGCCAGCTATCGCGACGTTGTCCGGGCGCGCGTGCTGGGCGCCGCGCGGCAGATCGCAAGCTCGACGCGCCACCGGCTGGGCAGCATCCTCGATCCGAAGCGCATCTCGCGGCTGGCCATCCGCAACGCCGCGCGGCTGGTAGGCGATCTCGAGCAGCGCATCGCCGCCGACAGGGCCCTGGAAGAGCAGATGACCAAGCTGCTGCGCGAAGGCCTCTCCACGAGCGAAGTCGTGAAGAAACTGACCGACGGCGGCGCTTATCAGCTGCAGCGAATCAAACCCTATACAGAGCTGCTGCTCCAAGTGCCGGAAGACCTGCGTACGGCCGAGCTGCGGTCGGGCATTGCCACGCGGCGGCAGATGCTGTTTCAGCCCCTCCTCGCGCGGGCGCAGGAGGAGCTGAGACAGCTTCAAGATCTCAGAATGTGACGACGCCGAAGTCCTGGGTGGCGCCCGCCGCCGGATCGAGCTGGAGCACGATGTACCGCTCGCTGCCGTCCGATCGGTAGAAGACGAAGCGGCCGCTCCAGTTGAATGAAGCAGCTCCGATGGTCGCGCTGGGCAGCAGCAGCGACTCCTTGGCGGTGAGGCCGTTCGTGCTCCAGCGGCGCACCGTTCGGTCGTCGGGCGTGGGGAAGAAGATGGGCTGCGCGTCCTGGCTGGCGATGGCGGAGATCTCGCCGATGGTGGTGGAGTCGTCCGAGTGGTGCAACGAAAGGCTGAAGTTGGCCGAATGCGCCAGCGTTCCGATGGCAGCGAGGTCGTCGGTGGGCAAGCTCGAGGCGCGGACCACCTGGCCGCAGCGGCTCAAGAGGCGGTTGGAATCTTGCGAGAGCCACATGTCGCCGCAGGGATTGAAGCTCAGCGCCGAGGCCGGGGCCGTCAAGGAGATGAGGCTGTTGGAAATTGTGTACTCCTCGAGGCTTCCGAAGAACGAGTTGTTGCTCAGGTTGGTCAGATAGAGCGTGCCGTTGGTGCGGCGCAGCCGCGCGCTCACGGGGCCGACCAGCGCCGAGCTGACCACGGGCTCGGTCGCGCCGCCGGTGAGAGGCACCGTCAAGAGGTGCACGCGGTCGCTCGAGCCGACGCGCGGAATGGCGTAGACGAAGCCGTTGTCGCCCAGGGTGACGCGGCCGATGTCGGCCGTCACCGCGAGCACGCTCGCGACCGAGTGGGCCTGCAGATCGACATAGGAGATGGCGTTGGTGTGGCCCACCGCCGCGAAGTGGCCGTCGCCGCTGAGACCCACGCTGGAAGGCGCCAGCGAGAGCGGCACCGTCACCTCGGTCGCGGTCCGCGGATCGTAGATGTAGAGCGCGCTCGGGTCCGCCGCGACCATGATCAGCCGATCGAGCGAAACCGAGTATGCGGCGTCGACGACGCGGTGGGCGAGACGATTTACTGCCGGCCACACCGCGACGCTGCTCAGCGCTACGGGCGAGGTGTTGCCGCCGGCGCTGACGGTGACCTGCGCCTTGTAGCTGCCGGTGACGTCGGCCACGAAGGTGGGCTTCACGACGTTGACCGCCGAGAGCGTTGCGGTGCTGCCGGCCGGCGCGGTCAAGGTCCAGTGATAAGTCAAGGCTCGCAAGCTCGGGTCGGTGCTGGCCGAGCCGTCGAGCGTGACCGTGGCTCCGGCGCTGGCCGCCTGGTCGACTCCGGCCGAGGCGACCGGCGTGGGGTTGATGACGGTGGCCGAGATAGTCGCGGGCGCGCTGGAGGCGACGCCGTCGCTGACGACGAGGGAGAAGGTGTACGTGCCGGGCAGGTCGGGCGTGAAGGTTGGCGCGGGCGCCGTCGCGCTGGAGAAGGTCCCGACGCTGCCGGACGGCGCCGCCGTCACCTGCCAGCGGTACGTCAGGGTCTGGTTGTCCTGGTCGAACACGGAAGCCTGCATCTGCAAGGGCACCAAGACCGGCGCCGGCTGGAAGAAGCCAAAGAGGCTGACCTGCGGCGGCGCGTTGGTCCGGATCACGTGAATGATGGCCGGCGCGCTGTTGGCGCAGCCGTCGTTGACCACCAGCGACACCGTGAAGGTGCCGATCAAGTCGGGAAAGAAGCTGGGTTGCGACACGGTGGTCCCGTTGATCTGCGCGGTGCTGCCGGCCGGGGCCGAGGCGAGCGTCCATTGGAAGGTGAGCGGGCTGCTGCGGAAGGACTTGCTCGCCGTTCCGTTGAGAGAGACGCCGAAGAATTGGCCGCTGACCGTCTGGTCATTTCCGGCCGAAGCGATTGGGGCGGCCACGGGCGGGCAGGTGCCGGCAGGGTCGGTGACGCCGGCCTGGATGATCACCTCGGAGGGCGCGCTGAAGGTCTGGCCGTCGTTCACGGTCAACACCGCGATCCAGGTGCCGAAGACGTCGGGCACGAAATGCGGCGAAACCGTGGTGGCGCCCACCAGCGTGGCGATGCTGGTGGCCGGCTTGGAGAGGAACGACCATTGATAGGTGAGCGGATCGTGGTCGGCATCGTCGCTGGCGCTGCCGTTGAGCGTGACGGTCGCGCCCGGCAACACCTGCTGCGCGGCTCCGGCGACGGCCACCGGCGCATGGTTTCCACCGGCCGCGGCGACGGCCTGCACCACGACCTCGACGGGATCGCTGAAGTCGATGCCGTCGGTGACGACGAGCATCGCGACATAGGTTCCGGCGCGATCGGCGACGAAAGTGGGCGACTGCGCCGACGTGCTGCTCAGGACCGCCGCGCTGCCGGCGGGAGCGCTCAACAGCGACCAGCGGAAGGCGACCGCTTCACCGTCCGCGTCCGTTCCGCTGCCGTTCAGCGTCACCGTATCGCCCGGCGAGACCTGCGCACGGGCTACTGCGCTGGCTTGCGGGGCGTGGTTGCTGACGGTGACGGTGGTGGTGGCGTCGGCGCTGGTGCCGCAGTCGTCGCTGACCGCCAGGGAGGCGATGAAGACGCCTTCGGCATCGGCCGTGAAGGTGGGCGCGGCGGTGGTCGGGCCCGCCAGCGCGCTGGTGCTGTGCTGCGGCACCGCCAACAGACGCCAGGAATAGGAGACCGTTCCATGCGCCTGCTGCGAGCTGCCGGAGAGCTGCACTTGCGTGCCGATCTTCGCCGTGAGCGCGGGACCGCTGACGGCCACCGGGACTTCGCCCTGGCAGGCGGCGTTGGCGTTGCTGCTGCCGGCCGGCGAAGAAGAGCTGCACGCAACGACAGAAAGCGCGGCCAAAGCCGCGGCGAACGAGATTCGGCTGTTCATGTAAAAAGCCCCCCAAGCTGAAGTCGCTCTTCAATCACGAGAGCGGGCCTGGGTTCAAGCCCCTCCTGCGAACCTCCGTGATTCCGCGCCCGCGTGCTATCCCTCGCGCAATGCTGACCGTCCATCACCTGAACAATTCCCGCTCGCAGCGCGTGCTCTGGCTGCTCGAGGAGCTGGGCCTCGAGTACGAGCTCAAGCGTTACCAGCGCGATCCGAAGACCATGCTGGCACCGCCCGCACTGCGCGAGGTGCACCCGCTGGGCAAGTCGCCGGTGGTGGTCGACGACGGGCTCGCGCTGGCGGAGTCGGGGGCGGTGCTCGAATACCTGGTCGATCGCTATGGCAACGGCCGCCTGAAGCCTGACGCGAGCTCTCCCGAGCGCCTGCGCTACACCTATTGGATGCACTATGCCGAAGGCTCGGCCATGCCTCCGCTGCTGCTCAAGCTCATCTTCGACCGCGTCGAGAAGAGCCCCATGCCGTTCTTCGTCAAGCCCATCGCCAAAGGCATCTCGGCGAAGGTGAAGGCGGCGTTCATCACGCCAAACCTCGAGACGCACCTCGACTTCATGGAGAGTGAGTTGGGGAAGTTCACCTGGTTTGCCGGCGAGGAGTTGACCGCCGCGGACATTCAAATGAGCTTTCCAATCGAGGCGGCCAGATCGCGCGGCGGCTTGAACGGAAGCCGCCCGCGGCTCATGTCCTTCTTGCAGCGCATCGAATCGCGCCCGGCGTACAAGCGGGCGCTGGAGCGCGGCGGCCCCTACCAGATTTGAAGGCTTCGGATGGCAGAGATCCGGCGGCCCAGCGCCATCGAGGGCGCCTCGATGAATCGATAGAAGACAGCGGAGAGCGCGAGGAGAACGGCCAGGAAGGGAAGCAGCAAAAGCCCGAACGGCAGCTTTCCATCGATCCAGATGGCGAAGATCATCAAGAGCGGCAGGTGCAGCAGGTAGAGGCTGTACGAGACGCGTCCGAGAAAGCGCAGCGGCCGCCGGCGCAGAAGCCGCGAGATCCAGCCGTGCTCCATCAGCGCCAGCAAAAGAATATAGGCCTCGCCCAGCGCCATGGTGAATTCGAAGAAGTGGCCCGGAATGGGCAGCCGGTGCGGGTATTGGGTGGCCAGCAGCGCGACGGGCAAGAGCAGCCACTTCAGCGCGTCTGGCATCTTGCCGGACCAGCGCCGCAGCACGCCCTGGTGCCGCGCCATCAACGAGCCCAGCAAGAAGACGCCGCAGTACTCCACCGTCTTTGCGTAGGTGATCCAGCGGGAAGATTCGAACGCCGGTCCCGGGAGGCCGAGCTTCAACGAAGCCCTGTCCATCACGCCCGCCAGCACGGGAAAGCAGAACGCCACGGCCAGCGCCCAGCGGCCGCGCAGCCTCGAGCTGATGAGCAGCAGCAGCGGGAAGAGGAGCGAGATGCGCAGCTCGTGCACCAGCGTCCACGCCGGCGGATTGTAGGCAAACACGTCGAAGCGGCCCACGAGGAGCAGGTGCTGCAGGACCGTGCGCGTGTCGGGCGAGCCCTCGCGCCACATGACCTGGAACTCGTGGCCGTAGATCTGCAGGCCGTGGAATTGCCAGCAAGCGAGGATGGCCAGTGAGATGGCGGCGAGATACGGCAAGTAGATGCGGCAGATTCTCCGCAGCGCATAGACGAGATACGGCTGCCGCTTGCCGCCCAGCGCGGGCAAGGTCAAGACGAAGCCGCTGAGGACGAAGAACATCATCACCGCGCCGTAGCCGTTGGTGAAGATGGCCAGGGGAAATTCGCGCAGGCGCTCGGCCCACGCGGGGTGCGCGGTCTCCATCCAGAGCCGGGTGAAGTGATCGAACACCACGATCAGCGCCGCCACGCCGCGCAGCGAGTCCAGTTCGACGATGTGCCCGCGGAGTGACTTCTGTGACTGCGGCTCGATCGCGGGCTCCTATGACGTTCATCTTATACCGGGCCCGCGCCTCGGTGCTTCGATTTTTTGCGGCGAGGCTTGCGCACCGCGCGGATTCGGCCGCTGCTGCCGCCGCCGGCGTAGAAGAGCTCGCCCTTGTCCGCTTCGAGGCCGCTCACGTAGGTGCCCGCGGGCATTCGCAGGCGGGTCCTGACTTCGCCGGTCTGAGCGTCCACCTGGCGCAGGCCGGAGTCGTCGCCTTCCCAGGTGCCGTGCCAGAGCTCGCCGTCCGTCCAGCTCACGCCGGTGACGAAGCGGTTGGACTCGAGGGTGCTCAAGATCGCGCCGGTGGCGGGGTCGATGCGGTGGATCTTCCGGGCCCGGTATTCGCCCACCCAGAGCGAGCCTTCGCCGAAGGCCAGGCCGGAATCGCGGCCGCCGGCAGGCGCGGGAATGGACGAGAGCACTTTGCCGGAAGCCGGATCGATCTTGTGGATCTTGTCGCCCGCGATCTGGAAGAGGTGCTTGCCGTCGAAGGCCGTCCCCGCGTCGCCGCGGAGGTCGAGCGCGCGCACCACCTTGCCGCTTTCGGGCTCCAGCGCCTGCAGCTTCTCGCTGGTGGCGAACCAGACCAGGCTGCCGTCGAAGGTGACGCCGTGGACGTGCGGCGAGCCAGGGAAGGGTCCGTATTCGCGCACGATCTCGGCTTCGTCATCCATGGCGGTTTCTTAGCCTTGTCCGCCCGCGAAGGGGAGCAACAAGGCTGTCGCGAATCCGGCGATGGGAGCGGCCAGCCAGCGCTGGGAGCGGCCGTGGCCCAGCGCGCGCACCTGGCCGGCCTCCTGCAAAGCGGCCAGCGCCCGCTGCACCGTCCGCTGGCTCGCGGCCAGGGCCAGCGCCAGCGCGGAGGTGGACCAGGCTTCGCCGTCGGCGAGCAGCGCCAGGAGCGCGGCGCCGGGGCTCTCGATGGGCGGCAGCAGCAGCCGCACCGCTTCGCGCGTCACCAGCTTGAAGCCATTGTCCGTGGCGTGCAGCTCCGCGAACGGCCGCAGCTCCTGGCGCAGCCGTCCCATGCCGACGCGCAGCCGTGCGCGGTGCGAAGCGTTCGGGCGGCGCGCGCCGAACGCGCGCTCGATCAGACGCTCGCGCAAGGCTTCGCCGGGCCAGGCTTCGGCAAGGCCGCGGAGCAGCTCGAAGAGCGCGGGCCGGCGCGCCAGGGCAACGACGCGCCCCGACTGCTGCGCGGCCCGGCGGCAGCCGTCGACGATGAGATCGGGCGAGGCGAAGAGCGCCTCGACTTCGGCCAGGGTGAGCGACTGCGATTGTCCGAGGCGCGCGGCCGGAAGAGTCAGCGCCCGGCCCGCATGCGCAACCTCGGCGCGCAACGCCGCGATTCCCGACCGCGCCGCCGCCTCGCGCGCCCGGTCGAGCGCTTCGCGAGCCTGGCTCGCGCGGCCGCGGCGGACCGAAATCTCGAAGGCCGCCAGCGCCGCGATCGCCGCCAGGTGCGCGGGACCATCGCGAAAAGTGAGTCTTTGCTCGGCCTCGTCGATGCGCCCGAGCAGGAGCAGCCGCCGCACTTGCAGCAGCCGGGCGTGAGCGGCGTTGGCCACGTCGCCGCGCGCGTCGAAGGTGCGCACGGCCTCCGCCAAGGCCCGCTGCGGGCGGAGGAGATCTCGCGCGGCCAGCGCGATCTCGGCCTCGGCGGTGAAGCAGCGCGCCCGCTCCAAGGTCTCGCGCGGCCCGAAGCCGCGCGCCGCCCGCCGCAGCAGCTCGCGCGCCTTCTCCAGATCTCCGAGCTGGGCCATCGCGATTCCGCGCAGCGCCAAGGCCGCCGGATCGTCGCGCAGCGCCACCTGCTTGAGCGCGCCCAGCGGATCGCCCGCTTGCAGCGCGCGCCCGGCGGCGTTGATCGACGAGTCCATAGGCCGATTCTAACCGCGTCGCGCTTGTTACTCCCGCCTCGCGGGGCGCGGGCGCTATCCAACCGTCGCGCAGGGATTGGACCCTGCCAGCAAGGAGAGCGCGATGACGACGCACAAGACTGGAACGCGGCAGGAGTGGCTCACCGCACGGCTGGAGCTGCTCGCGGCGGAGAAAGAGCTCACGCGGCGCGGCGACGAGCTGGCGCAGCGGCGGCAGGAGCTGCCCTGGGTCCGCATCGACAAGGAGTATCGCTTCGTCACCGAAGAGGGGAGCGCATCGCTGGCGGAGCTGTTCCGCGGCCGCTCGCAATTGCTCGTCTATCACTTCATGTTCGGGCCCGACTACACGGGCGGGTGCCCGTCGTGCTCGTCCATCGCGGACGGCTTCAACGGATTCGAGGTCCACCTCGCCAACCACGACGTGACCCTGATGGCGGTCTCGCGCGCGCCGCTGGCGAAGCTCGCGGCCTACAAGCAGCGCATGGGCTGGACGTTCCCCTGGGCCTCGTCGAACGGCGGCGACTTCAACCCGGACTTCAGCGTCCGCTTCACCGAGGAGCAGCAGAAGCAGGGACTCATCGACTACAACTATCGCCGCGAGGAGCGCTGGCGGCTGCGCGGCAACGAAGGCCCGGTGGGCGAGTTGGCGGCCACGACCGGCACCGACGCGGCCACCTATACGCGCGAGCGTCCGGGCGTCAGCGCGTTCGTGCTCGAGGACGGCGTCGTCTACCACTGCTACTCCAGCTACGCGCGCGGGCTGGACGGCCTGTGGGGCATGTACCAGTGGCTCGACCGCGCGCCGAAGGGCCGCAACGAGCAGGGCATCTGGTGGCGCCGCCACGACGAGTACGCCGCGCGATGAACGGCATGTCGATGGCCTGGATGCGGATGCCGGGCCAGACGTGGCCGGAGGCGGCGGCGATGTTCGTGGGCATGTGGGACGCGATGATGGTGGCGATGATGCTGCCGTCGCTCGTCCCCATGCTGTCGCGCTACCGCAAGGCCGCGGGCGGCGGTCCCGGACTGACGGCGCTGGCCGCCGCGGGCTACTTCTTCGTCTGGACCCTGGTGGGAATGGCCGCCTTCCCGCCGGGGGCCGCGCTGGCTGCGCTGGAGATGCAGGAGCCCCGGCTCGCGCGCGCCGTCCCGTTTGCGGCCGCTGCGGTGGTCGTTCTGGCCGGCGTGCTTCAGCTGACCGCCTGGAAAGCGCGGCAGCTCGACTGTTGCCGCGAGACGCCCGGGCCGCTGCCGGCAAATGCCCGCACCGCGTGGCGTCACGGCGTGCGGCTCGGCCTCGCTTGCATCCGCTGCTGCGCCGGTCCCACCGCCGTCCTCTTGGCGATCGGCGTGATGGATCTGCGCGCCATGGCCGTCGTCACGGCGGCCATTACCGCCGAACGTCTGACCCCGGCCGGCGCCCGCGTCGCGCAAATGTCGGGCGTCGCGGCGGTCGGCGCGGGCCTGTTCATGATGGCACATACCTCGCCCTTGATTGATTTGATTGGAAGATTCCGGTGACTTCGAGGTGTCTGCAGCGCCATTGGGCAGTGAGTTCGGGAAATGCTATGGGCAATGGCGCAGCTTTCAGACGTTGAAAGGCAGCGCCACCCCCAAAAGCGCACTTCCCCCAAAGCCGCGCTCTTCTCCCGGATAAACCAATGGCCAATCGGACCCTACGATTCGTAACCGGAATCTCCCTACTCACGCTCTTCGCCTGCGGGCCCATGCAGCCCGGCGATGAAAAGGACGAAGTCACTGCGACCCAGAGCGCCGATCTCACTGCCGCGCTGAGCAACGGCGTTCCCCTCTCGGGCCTCTCCGGCGCGAAAGGCTCGAGCAGCACCTTCACGCTGGTGGTCCCCTCGGGCGCGACCAACCTCAAGTTCACGCTCGGCACCGGCACCAGCACCACCAACGACGCGGATCTCTACGTGCGCTTCGGCGCCGCGCCCACCACCACCGTCTTCGATTGCCGCAGCATCAACACCGGCAACACCGAGTCGTGCGCCATTGCCACCGCGCAGGCCGGCACCTACACGGCCCTGGTCTTTGGTTTCACCGCTTATTCGGCCGTGACCATCACCGCGTCGTTCACCGCGCCCGCGGGTGGCACCACGGTGCTCAGCAACGGCGTCCCGCTCACCGGCCTCTCCGGCGCAAAGGGCTCGACGGCGCTCTTCAGCCTCGCGGTTCCGGCAGGCGCCACCAATCTGGGCTTCACGCTCGGCACCGGCACCAGCAGCACCAACGACGCCGATCTCTACGTGCGCTTCGGCGCGGCGCCCACCACCGCCACCTTCGACTGCCGCAGCATCAACGTCGGCCTCAATGAGTCTTGCGCAATCGTCAACGCGCAGGCCGGAACCTACTTCGTGCTCCTCACCGGCTTCGCGGCCTACTCCGGCGCGGTCCTGACCGGCACGTACACCGCGCCCGGCGCAGGCGGCGGCGGCGGCGCGGGGACAGGCGGCGCGGCCATCAGCGTGCACACCAAGCTGGGCATCCCCGACGCTTCGACGGCCGTCAGCACCAACACGACTCACTATCTGTCGGTCAAGCACCAGTATGTCGTCTCGTACAACGGCACCCGCAAGACGCCGAACTGGAGCTCGTGGGAGCTGAACACCTCGTGGCTGGGCACCGCCGCGCGCCAGGACACCTACCGCGCCGACACCACGCTGCCCGCCAACATTCCGCAGGCCTCGCTGGCGGACTACAGCGGCAGCGGCTTCGACCGCGGCCACATGTGCCCCTCGGCAGACCGCACGCTGTCCGTCGCCGACAACACCAACACCTTCTTCCTGACCAACATGGTTCCGCAGTCGTCCAACAACAACCAGGGCGCCTGGGCAGACCTCGAGGACTACACGCGCGGCCTCGCCATGCAGGGCAAGGAAGTGATGGTCATCTCCGGCCCCATCTACAGCGGCACCATCACCACCGTCGGCAACGGCCTCCAGGTCCCGACGTCAACCTGGAAGGTGATCACCGTCCTCGACTCGCCCACGCAAGGAGCGGCGAACGTCACCACCAGCACCCGCGTCATCGCGGTGATCATGCCGAACCGCGATGCCCAGATCGCCATCACCGCGGACTGGCACACGTTCCGGACCACCGTCCGCGCCATCGAGGCCGCCACCGGCTTGAACATCATGTCCGACGTGCCGCAGGCCGTGCAGGACGTGATCGAGACGCACGTCGATACCCTGCCTTAAGTTTCGACCACAGTGGTGGACAGGCCCAGGGTTCCCCCACCCGGGCCTGTCCCCACGATCAGCACCGCGATGCTTCTGCGGCCGACGCGAAAGACCTTGGCGTCCGGCAGCGCGGATTGAATCAAGCTGGTCAAATCCCGATAGCGCTGCACGGTCGCCTTCTCGGCGGGGCCGTGCCAGTCCTGGTCTTGGACCGCGTTGCGAAAGAAGTCACTCACCGAGACCGTCTCGACCTGATCAGTCGCGGGCCGTCCGGCCAGCTTGCGAGCCTGGTCGCCGTCGAGCGCCGCGAAAGGTGCTCCGGGCTCGTCGACGAGGGCGAACGGCGCATCGCGCTCGCTGATGAAGAGCAAGTCCTTGCAGGCAGCTTCGAGGTCGTGAATCACCGCGCTTCGATCGATCATTGGCGGTTATAGTAGCGCTTTGCGAGGTGGTCGATGCGGACGATGATCGCGGGATTGCTGGTGGCGGGCGCGGTGCTGGCGGCGGATGCGCCGAAGACCGAATCGGTGGTGCTGGCAGGCGGCTGCTTCTGGGGTACCCAAGGCGTCTTCGAGCACGTGAAAGGCGTCACCGACACGGTCGTGGGGTACGCCGGCGGCAAGAAGGAGACGGCGACCTACGAGCAGGTGGAGGAGGGCGACACCGGCCACGCCGAGTCAGTGAAGGTCACCTACGATCCGTCGAAGATCACCTACGCCGAGATCCTGAAGATCTTCTTCCTGGCCGCGCACGATCCGACGACGCTCAACTATCAGCACAACGATCGCGGCCCGCAATATCGCTCGGCCGTCTTCTATGCGGACGAGCAGCAGAAGAAGGCCGCCGAAGCGTACGTGCAAAAGCTGAACGGCGAGCACGCCTATCGCAATCCAATCGTCACGCAGGTGGCGCAGCTGACCGGCTTCTACCGGGCAGAGGAGCACCACCAGCACTTCATGGATCGCAACCCCGACCAGGGCTACATCGTGGCGGTGGATATTCCGCTGCTGCGGCGATTCGAAGAGAAGTATCCGCAGTATTACAAGAAGTGAGCGTTCATTCGATCTTGGGGATGCGCACGCGGGCGGTCCCAGCGCGTAGAGCTTGCCGTCGAACTCCGCCAAGGACGGGCCCACGCTGGTGGCGGCGCCGGCGATCCGGGCAATGCCGGACCAGTGAGCTCCGTTCCACGACGCGTAGCAGATGGTCTCGTCCCAGGCGTTCTTCCAGGCCGCGAAGAGCTTGCCGCCGAAGCCCGCCAAGGACGGGCCGACGTCGCTGTAGGCGTCTGGGATCTGCGCCTGCGCGGTCCAGGTGCTGCCGTTCAGCTTGTTGAAGAAGAGGCGGAAGTCGCTCCACTCGCCCTTCCAGGCGGCGAAGACGTGCCCGCCCAGGACGCCCAGGCCGGGGCCGGTGCTGGTGTTGCCGGCGACGGCGGCTTGCGGCGTCCAGTGGCCGCTGCCGCTCCACGAGGAATGGAAGAGGCGATCGTCGTCCGGTATGCCTTTCCACATGGCGTGCAGATGCCCATCGTTCGAGACCAGACCTTGTAGGATTCCCATTTGTTTTCTCCCCGCGGCGACCGCTACACCTGCGGGACCTTGGCGGACAAGGTTTGTAAAAATGAAAGGCGACCAATGGCTCGAAAGCGTCTGCCGGAGTACGAGGCGAAGCGCGACTTCGGCATCACCAAGGAGCCCGCGCCGGGAGATGCGCGCGGCGGCGAGGCGCCGAGCTTCGTGGTCCACAAGCACGACGCGACCGCGCTGCACTATGACGTCCGGCTCGAGATGGATCAGGCGCTCGCCTCCTGGGCCGTGCCCAAGGGGCCCAGCTACGACACGGCCGTCAAGCGGCTGGCCATCCAGACAGAGGACCATCCGCTCGAGTACGGCAGCTTCGAAGGCCGCATCGCGGACGGAGAATATGGCGGCGGCGACTCACTGATCTGGGACAACGGCACCTGCGATTCGGTGCCGCCGGGCGAGCTGTCGCAACAGCGGAAGAAAGGGCATATCGTCGTCGCTTTCGCGGGAAAGAAGCTGCAGGGCCAGTGGCATCTGGTCCGTACGCACCGAAGCAACCCTGGCAAGCCCGGAAAGAAGCCGCAATGGTTGATGTTCAAGGCGAAGGACGGAACGGAGCGGACCGGCTATGACGTGGTCGCCGAGCGGCCGGAGTCGGTGGTGAGCGGCCGCAAGATCACGCGCGGGCCGGAGCGGAAGGGAAAGCTGAGCCAGCCGCGCGCCGCGCCCGATGCGATCTTGAAGAGCTATTTTCCGCTCATGCTGGCGACGCTGACGGACGAGCCGCCGGCGGGCGAATGGCATGCGGAGGTGAAGTACGACGGCTATCGCGCGCTCGCTGCGTTGAGCAACGGCCGGCTGGCAATGCAGACGCGCAACGAGCTCGACCTCATCCAGCGCTTTCCGCGCGTGGCCAAGGCGCTGCAGCAGCTGGTGGTAGGCGACGCGGTCATCGACGGCGAGATCTGCGCGCTGGACGCGGATGGTATTCCGCGATTCGAATTGCTTCAACAGCACAATGTCGTGGTGCTCTTTGCCTTCGACCTGCTGCGGCTGGACGGAGAAGATCTGCGCGAGCGGCCGCTGGAAGAGCGCCGCGATCTGCTGAGCAGCCTGCTCTCCAACGCGCCGCCCGAGCTGCGGCTGGCGGAGGTCGTCGAGGGTCCGCTGCCCGAAGCGCTGGAGAAAGTGCGGAAGCGCGGTCTGGAAGGGTTGTTACTAAAAGCACCCAAATCCACTTATGCCAAAGGCCGCTCGCGCGATTGGCTCAAGTTGAAGGTGCAGCAGGCGCAGGAGCTGGCGATTCTGGGATGGACGCCGGGGAAGGGCGCGGCGGCCAGCGGCATCGGCGCGCTGCTGCTCGGTGCGGCAACCAAAGACGGCTACGCGTTCGCGGGCAAGGTCGGCACCGGTTTCTCTTC
>DATBAA010000685.1:0-14690 GCA_036271755.1 Myxococcales bacterium
CGAGCCCGCGATCCAGACGTGGCGAAAGCCCCAGCGCTCGCTGCGGCGGGTCTCCAACAAAGGCGGACCGCGCAGCCGCCGCCAGAGCGAGAAGTAGTGCAGCGGAATCAGGAAGAGCCCGGGCACCAGCGCAACTCCCAAGAGGGCGCAGAGCAGCAGGAGGACCCCGCCGAAGTCGCGCGCCTTGAAACGCGCCCGGGGAAACTTGCGAAACAGCTGCAGGCGGCGGAGCGCGAGCGGATCGTTCTTGAAGCCCAGCGTGCGCAGCTCGTCGTAGGTGCGCAGGGCGGAGTCGCGATCTCCCAGCGAAACGTAGAGCGGCAAGAGGCGGTTCAGCGCCTCTTCGCGCTGCAGCCCGCGCTGGCCTTCGTAGAGTTTGGCCGCCTCGGCGAGCTTGCCCACTCCGGCGAGCATCTCCGCGTGCAGCCGCGGCTCGAGCGGCACCCGCCCCTTCACCGTCTCGAAGAGCCAGAACGCGCGGGCGTACGCTTTCTGCCCGACGAGCATCCGCACCTTGGCCAGCGCCAACCACGGCGGGCCTTCCGGGTGCGCGCTGAGCGCGAGGATGCCCTCGCTGCGCCGGCCCGCCGCGAAGAGCTCGGCGGCGATCTCGCGGGTCAGATCGAGAGAGCCGTCCAGCTCCATGGCCGTGCGCGCGTGGCGGCTGGCGGCCAGGCCCTTCTCGTTGCGCGCCAAAGACGCATGGAGAGCGGCCTTCTCCTTGTCGCTCCAAACGATGCGCGGGTCATCCAACGAATCGCGGGCCAGCGTCGCCGCGGCGTCGCGGCCGAGGAAGCCGAGCCGGTAGAGGATGGCGGCGGGCGAGCGCGGGTGCTTTTCGGCGAGCTCTTTCAGGCAGTCGGGCGGGGCAGCGTCCTCGTCATCATCGCGATCGACGGTGACGCGGAGGAGCTTGCAGCGCTCGACCGCGGCCACGGCATCTTCCGGATGCTGCTCGACGTAGGCGGTGAACTCGCCGATCTTCGCCTGGGCTGCCCGCTGGCGCGCGGCCTCGATTTCGCGGACCGCGTCTTCGTGGCTGCCCGGGGTCGACGGTGATGCCGCGAGGAGCAAGGCGAGCGCCAGAACCATGGCCTCACCGTCGCACAGATTAGCGCGGCTAGCTTGGGGGAGCGTCGGACTTGCGGGACATCTTCCGCAACTTCTCCACCAGCGTGGTGCGGTTGAGGCCCAGCACGCGCGCGGCCTGGTTCTTGTTGCCCTGCGTGCGCTCCAGGGCCTCGTGGATGAGCCGATCTTCCAGCTCTCCGAGCACCGCGTAGAGATCGAGACCTTCCGGCGGCAACGAGACGGGCGCCGCCGCCAGGTTCACCGGCGTGATCGTGGGCGAGCTCTGCGACGGCAAGGAGGCGCCGTTGACGATCTCGGACGGCAGGTCAGAGACGTCGAGATCACCGTCGGGCTTGAGCACGTCGAGGCGCTCCACCAGGTTCTCCAGCTCGCGCACGTTGCCCGGCCAGCGGTGCCGCTCCAGCGCTGCCAGCGCGGCCGGCGTGAAGCGCCGCGAAGCCTTGCGCGACTGGACGAAGTGCTGCGCCAGCACGGGAATGTCCTCGCGCCGCTCGCGCAGCGGGGGCAGGCGCAGCGGAACGACGTTGACGCGGTAGTAGAGGTCTTCGCGGAAGCGGCCCTGCTTCACCTGCGAGAGCAGATCGCGGTTGGTGGCGCAGATGACCCGCACGTCGACCGACTGGGTCTTGTCGCTGCCCACGGGCTGCACCTCGCCCTCCTGCAGGACGCGCAGGAGCTTGGGCTGCAGCGACAGCGGCATCTCTCCCAGCTCGTCCAAGAACATGGTGCCGCCGTCGGCCTGGCGGAAGCGGCCCTGGCGCGAGACGTCGGCGCCGGTGAAGGCGCCCTTCATGTGGCCGAAGAGCTCGCTCTCGAGGAGGTTCTCCGGCAGCGCGGCGCAGTTCACCGACACCATCGACGAGCGCGCGCGGCGCGAGAGCTTGTGCAGCGCCTGCGCGGCCAGCTCCTTGCCGGTGCCGGTCTCTCCCTCGATGAGCACCGTGGCGTCGGTGGGCGCGGCCAGGAGCAGCACGTCGAGCGCGGCGCGGATGCCCGGCGAGACGCCGATGATGCCCGCGTCGCCCGCGGCGTGCAGCGCGCCGCGCAGCTCCGCCGTGGCCTCGATGGCCTGGGCGATCTCCGCGGTGAGCAGCTCGAGCGGCACCGGCTTCTCCAGCACCGTCACCGCGCCCAGCCGCATGGCGTCGACGCTGCCGCTCACCGAGCGCGAGCCGGTCATGATCAGCACCGGGCACTTGGGCAGCTTCTGGCGCACCAGCTTGACGATCATGCGCCCGTCGCCGTCCGGCAGCTGCAGGTCGCTCAGCACCGCCGCGAAGGGGTGCGTGCCGCGCGCCGCCGCTTCGATGGCGGCGGTCGCCTCGGCGACGCTGAAGACGCCCGTGGGGTCGTAGCCGCGGCGCTCGAAGTGCCGGCACAAGGCGTCGACCAGGGAGACCTCGTCATCCAATATGAGGAGCCGCTTGGTCATTGATCGGTGTTAGTCCTGGACTGTCGAATTAACAAGATCCAATCGAATAAACTTACTTTGGGGACTGAGATCCAAGTTTACACCTGTCAGGTCTTCTCCGGAGGCGGCCTCAGGCCTTCTCCGAGAGGAAGGCGCAAGCGGGCGACCGCCCCCGGACGCCCCGGGCGGTTCTCCAACGAGAGGCTTCCTTGATGGGCTTCGGCTATTTGCCGCGAAAGCAATAAGCCAATACCCGAGCCGCCCTGTTTGGTGGTGAAAAAGGGGACGAAGAGGTTGGCGGTGCTGGCAATTCCGTGCCCCTCATCGGCGACATTCACCTCCAGCTGCCCGGCCGCGGTCGACCAGCTTACCTGCACCCCGCCGCCCGTCTCCAAGGCTGCTTCGGCCGCGTTGCGCACCAGGTTGATGAGCAGCTGATCCAGCTGATCGGCGTCGGCCGGGACCACCGCCTGCGGTCCTGTGACCACGCTCACAGGCAAGCGCTTCTCCAGCGACGCGACGCGCTCGATCCAGGCCGCGACCTCCACCGGAGCGACGCGCGGCGGGGGCAGGCGCGCGAGCCGGGCGTAGGCGGTCATGAAGCGCATCAGCGACTCGGAGCGGCGGGAGATGACCGCGAGCCCGGCCTCCACGTCCTCGGGCGAGGCGCCCTGCAG
Organism: Myxococcales bacterium; assembly: GCA_036271755.1. Lineage (GTDB taxonomy): Bacteria > Myxococcota > Myxococcia > Myxococcales > 40CM-4-68-19 > 40CM-4-68-19. The sequence continues at coordinate 3,181 of DATBAA010000685.1, forward strand.
CGTCGAGGAGATGGAGTGGATGGGCGCGAGCGAGTTGTTGATCTCGTGTCCCAGCACGCGCACGAGGCGCTGCCACGCGAGCCGCTCCTCCTCGCGCAGCGCGCGGCGCAGGTCGGCCAGGACCAGCAGCTGGTGCGGCAGCCCGCCCAGGCGGAAGGTGCCGCGGCGCACCTCGAAGCGGCCGCTGGCGCCGGGCAGCTGCAGCTCCATCACGCGCGGAGACTCGCCCTGCAGCGCCTCGGTCAGCCGCAGCCGCCGGGCATCGAGACCGCCCGACTCGAGCAAGCGCGACAAAGGCACTCCCAGGAGCTTCTCCGCCGCGACGTTGCCCAGGACCGCGTGGCCCGCCTTGTCGAAGGCCAGCACCGCGACTTGAATCTCGTCCATCACCCGGCGCAGCAGCGCGCCCGCCTCCAACGCCGAGCTGCGCTGCGAGTGGAGCGCGTCGGCCAGGGAGTTGATCTCCAGCAACAGCTCGCCCAGCGGATCGCCGACGCGGGCGCCGCGGCCGCGCACGGAGAAGTCTTCTTCGCGCAGCGCGGCCAGCAAGTTTGCCGCGGTCTGCAGCGGCCTCAGCACCCGCTCGCGCGCTGCCGACGCGCCGAAGATCCAGACCAGGAGCACGAGCGCGGCGACGGACCAGCGCGTCTTCGGATCCTCGACGTACGTCCAGAGCAGGACGTGCGTCGCCACCACCGCCGGGAGGCCGGACCAGAGCGCGAGCAGGAAGACATGCAGATCATGCGCGATGCGCTTCACGACACCTTGAGATCATGATGCTGCAACCGGCGATAAAGCGCACTGCGAGAGAGCCCCAGCTCGCGGGCGGCCTCGCTGACGTTCCCGGCGCAGCGGGCGAGCGCGCGCTGGATGAGGTGCCGCTCGGCTTCGTCCAGCGTCATCCGCTCGAGCAGCGCGGGGCCCGAAGCCGGCACCGTCAAGAGCAAGTCCGTCTCGCCGATCTCCTCGGCCGGCGCCAGCAGGACCGCGCGCTCGACGGTGTGCTCCAGCTCGCGCACGTTGCCGCGCCAGGTATGGCGGGTCAGCGCCTCCAGCGCGCCGGCCGAGAAGCGCCGGGCCTGCGTGGCGCCGCGATCGGCCAGCCGCTGCAAGAAGAGCTGCGCCAGCTGGGGAATGTCCTCGCGCCGTTCGCGCAGCGGCGGCAGGTTCACTTCGACGGTGTTGAGCCGGTAGAGCAGGTCCTCGCGGAACCGGCCGGCGGCGACCTCTTCCGCGAGCCTCGCGTTGGTGGCGGCGATGACCCGCGCGTCCGAGCGCTTCACCTTCGACGAGCCCACGGGGTTGAACTCGCCCGTCTGCAGGACGCGCAGCAGCTTCGCTTGCTGCGCGAGCGGCAGGTTGCCCACCTCGTCCAGGAAGAGCGTGCCGCCCTCGGCCACTTCGAACGCTCCGGCGCGGTCGGTCTTGGCGTCGGTGAAGGCGCCGCGGACATGGCCGAAGAGCTCGCTCTCGAAGACGCCTTCGGCGACGCCGCCGCCGTTGACGGTGACGAGCGGCTTGCTGGCCCGCTTTCCCGAAGCGTGGAGATAGCGCGCGGCGACCTCCTTGCCGGTGCCGTGCTCGCCGCTGATGAGCACGTTGGCGTCGCTGGGCGCGATCTTGTCCAGGACGCGCTGGACCGCCTGCATGGCGGGCGAGCGCGCGATCATCGAAGGCGCGTTGCCGCGCAGGCGGGCGTTCTCGTCCTCGAGGCGGCGCGTCCGGCGCAGAGCCTTCGAGAGCTCTATCTGCGTGCGGACGGTCGCGGTCAGGCGCGCGTTGTCCCAGGGCTTCTGCACGTAGTCGCGCGCGCCCCTCCGCATGGCCTCGACCGCGCCTTCGACGCTGCCCCAGGCGGTCATGACGATGACGGGCAGCACCGGGTCGGCCGTGCGCATGCGCGAGAGCAGGTCCAGGCCCTCGACGCCGCTGGTGGTGTCCCGCGCGTAGTTCAGGTCGATGAGCGCGGCGTCGAACTCCTCGCCTTCCAAGAGCGAGAGGACGCCCGCGGGCGACGCCGCCTGCGTGAGCGCGATGCCCTCGCGCTTGAAGAGTAGCCGCAGCGCCTCCAAGACGTCGGGCTGGTCGTCCGCGGCCAGGACCTTCAAGCAGCGCTCTCGGACTTCTCGACCCAGCCGTCGCGCAGCCGCACGATGCGATTGCCCGCCAGCGCGTTCGCCTCCGAGTGCGTCACCTGCACGATGGTGGTGCCCTGCCGGTTGAGCTCCTTGAAGAGCGTCATGATCTCCTCGCCCTGCGCCGTGTGCAGGTTGCCCGTCGGCTCGTCGGCGAGCAAGAGCTTGGGGCTCGCGATGACCGCGCGCGCCACCCCGACCAGCTGCTGCTGCCCGCCCGAGAGCTGGTTCGGATAGAGATCTTTTTTGCCGACGATGCCGAAGCGATCGAGCGTGTCGGCCACCAGCGACTGGCGCTGCGCGGAGGGCAGGTCGCGATAGCCCAGCGGCACCTCGAGGTTCTCTGCCACGGTCAGATCGTCGAGCAGGTGGTACTGCTGGAAGACGAAGCCGATGGTGCGCCGCGACAGCTCGGCGCGCTTCTTCGGCGACAGCGCCTGCACCTTCTCGCCGTCCAATTCGTACTCGCCGGTCCACGACTGGTCGAGCATTCCCAGGATGGCGAGCAGCGTCGACTTGCCCGCGCCCGACGGCCCCATCACGGTGACGAAGTCGCCGGCGGCGATGTCGAGATCGACCCGGCGCAAGAGAAAGAGCTGGCCCGCGCCCTGCTTCACTGCTTTTTCGATTCCGCGCAGCTTGATCATCGCAACGCCTTCCAGAGGAAGAGCCCACCGGCAATGCACAGCGCCACGCAGAGCTGCGCGGCCGCCAAGGTGAATACCACTGCCGCCATCTGCGCCATCACTCTGCCCGCAGCGCCGAGGCCGGGTCGACGCGCGTTGCGCGCCTCGCGGGCAGCAGGGTGGCCAGCGTTGCCACCAAGGTGAGGATGACGGCGACGCCCGCGTAGGTGAGCGGATCGCTGGCGGAGATGCCGTACAAGAAGCCGCTCAAGGCACGCGCGGAGATCAGCGCGGCAACGGCGCCCAGGCCGACGCCGATCAGGGTCAAGGTCAGGCCTTCGCGCAGGATCATCGCCAGCACGTCGCGCGCGGCCGCGCCCAGGGCCATGCGCACGCCGATCTCGCGCTCGCGCCGGGTGACGCCGTAGGAGACCACGCCGTAGATGCCCAACGCCGCGAGCAAGAGCGCGGCCAGCGAGAAGCCGGTGAGCAGCTGCGCGGAGAGCCGCTCGGCGCCGACGTTGGTGTCCAGCTGCTCGTTCAAGGTGCGAATTCGCGCGATGGCCAGGTCCGGGTCGACGAGCTGGACCTGCGCCTTGAGCGCGCCCGTGAGCGCGGCCGGTTCCGCCGCCGCGCGGACCACCACCTCGAGATAGGGCGAGGCGAGCTGGTCGATGGGGTAGTCGATCTCCATCGACGGCGCCTCGCGCAGGTCGTGCTGCTTGATGTTGCCCACCACGCCGACGATGACCGCGTCGGTGTCCTTGCTGGGAAACATGCCGCCGTCGATGCGCTGGCCGACCGGATCCTGGCCGGGGAAGATCTTCCGCGCCAGGGCCTCGTTGACGACCACGGCGCGGACGGGCTCGCGGTCCTGCAGGAAGCGGCCCTTGAGCAGCGGAATGCCCAGCGCGGTGAAGTAGGCCGGCGACACCTCGCGCTTCTCCGCGTGAGGCTGGTCCTTCTCCGGCAGCGGCGGCCGGCCCACCACGCTGAAGTCGCCGACGGAGTAGTGATCGCCGAAGGGAAGCCCGTTGGACGCGGCGGCGGCGCGAACGCCCGGCAGACCCTGCACCCTGGTCAGAAGGTCGCTGACGAACTGCGCGCGCTTCTCGATGGTCGGGTATTTCCGCTCGGGCAGCGAGATGCGCATGGAGACGGCGTGCTCGGAGACGAAGCCCGGATCCTGGTGCAAGAGGCGCGAGAAGCTCTGCACCAGGAGGCCCGCGCCGACCAGCAGCAGCACCGCGAGCGCGCTCTGGGCCACCACCAGCGCGGAGCGGACGCGGCCCTTGCCCGAGGTGGCGCCGGAGCCTTCGCGCAGATCGTCGTGGAGGTCGCCGGCCGAGGACTGCAGCGCGGGCAGGAGGCCGATGCCGAGGCCGGTCAAGAGCGAGACGGCCACCGCGAAGGCGAGCACCCGCGCGTCCAGCGGCGCTTCGTGCAGATCGGGCAGCGACGAGGGCCAGGAGCGCAGGGCGGCGTCGCGGCCCCACAGCGAGAGCAGGAGGCCGAGGCCGCCGCCGAGCACGCCCAGCACCGCGCTCTCGATCAAGAGCTGCCGCCCCAGCCGCCACGCGGACGCGCCCAGCGCCCGCCGCACCGCGAACTCGCGCGTGCGCCCGCTGGCCCGCGCCAGCGACACATTGGCGAGGTTGACCGCGGCGATGAGCAGCACCATGCCCACCGCGCCGAGGAGCAGCGCCAGGATGGGCGCCGCCTTGCCGCGCAGCTTCTCGCGCAACGGGCGGTAGGCGGCCGAGTGCTCGGCCTTGGCCTCGTCGGCGAGGTGTTTGGCGACGACCTTCAGATCGACGTTGGCCTTCTCGAGTGTTGCGCCGGGCGCGAGCCGGCCCAGCGCGCTGAAGAAGTGCGCGCCGCGATTGTCCGAGGTGTAGCTCTCCTCGAAGGGAAAGAACGCCTGGCCGCCGCCGAGCACGGCCTGCACCGACGGATTGACGAGGCCCACCAGCGTGTGCGGCACGCCGTCGAGCATGAAGGTCGTGCCCAGGGGCGCTTCGCCCAGCGACTGGCGCCAGAAGGGCTCCGTGGCCATGACCGCGCGCGGGCCGTTCTTCAGATGCTCCTCGTGGGAGAAGGCGCGGCCCATCACGGGCGGCGCGCCCAGGACGTCGAAGAAGCCGTCGCTCACCGCGCGGGCGACCACTCGCAGCGGCTCGCCGCGCCCGGTGAGGATGGCGGTGCTGCCCGTGTAGGCCGCGACTCCCGCCACGTCCGGCGCGTGCGCGCGCAGATCGAGAAACTCGGGCCAGGAGAGGTTGCCCTCGCTCTGCTCTCCTTCGCCCGGCTGCACGTCGTCGACCGACACCAGCCGCTCCGGCGCGGGGAACGGCAGCGGCTTCAAGAGCAGCGCGCTCACCACGCTGAAGATCGAAGTGGTGGCCCCGATGGCGATGCCCAGCGTGAGAATGGCGACGGCCGTGGTGGCGGGGCTCTTGCGGAGCACGCGCAGCGCGAAGCGGAGATCCTGGCGAAGGCTTTCCATTCGATTACTCCGAGCGCAAGGCGGTCATGGGGTCGGTGCGGGCGGCTTTGAGCGCGGGCAGGAAGCTGGCGCCGAGCGCCACCAGCGCGAGGATGGCTGAGATCGTTGCGTAGGTGAGCGGGTCGCGCGCCGAGACGCCAAAGAGCTGCGATTCGAGGAAGCGCGCCAGGATCAAAGCAGCGCAGAGCCCGATAGCGACGCCCAGCGCGGCCAGCCGCACAGCCGAGCGCAGCACCATGCGGACGACCTCGGTGCTGGTGGCACCGATGGCGATGCGGACGCCGATCTCGCGCGTGCGCTGAGTCACTCCGTAAGCGGTGACGCCGTAGATGCCGACGGCGCTGAGGATCAGGGCGAGCGCGGCGAAGGTGGCGAAGAGCTGCAGCGGAAAGCGCCGCGGCGCGAGCGCCTGGCCGATGCGGGTTTCGTACAGCTGCACGAAGTCCACCGGCTGGGTCGCGTCCAGGCCCGCGAGCGCGCGCCGCAAGGGCTCCATCGCGGACGGCGAGGCGCGGGCGAGGAGCGTGAGCGTCTCGTCGGGCACCTGCGCCTGGGCGGCGTAGAGCGCGGGCGGCGTGGGCTTGTCGAGACCCCATTCGTGCGCGTCGCCCGACACACCGACGATGGTGTGCCAGGGCGACTTCTCGTCGCCGAAGCGGATGCGCTTGCCGAGCACGTCCTGGCCGGGGAAGAAGCGCCGCACCCAGGCGTCGTTGACCAGCAGCACGAAGGGCGCCTTGGCGTCGTCGCCGGGCCCGATCTCCCGGCCGTGCAACAGCGGAATGCGCAGGGCGGCGAAATAGCCGGGGGTGACGCGGCGGAACTCGTCGTCCAGGCCGGGCTCGCCGGGCTTGGGCTGGTAGCCTTCCACCGTGTAGCTCCAGTCGGTGCGGCCCTCGAGCGGCGGAACGTTGCTCGCGCCCGCCACGCTGACGCCCGGCACGGCGGAGGCGCGGCGGATGGCTTCCGTCCAGTATGCGGCCTGCTGCTCGTCGGTGGCGTAGTTGGGACCGCCCAGCGAGACGCGGGCCGCGATGACGCCCTGCGGATCGAAGCCCGCCGGCACATCGAGAAGGCGCGCGAAGCTGCGCAGCATCAGGCCGGCGCCGATCAACAGCACGATGGAGAGCGACACCTGCACCACCACCAACGCTGCGCGCACCCGTCCGGCGCGCGGACCCACGAAGGACTGCAGCGCGGTACGCAGGTCGGCGCGTGACGAGTGCAGCGCGGGCAAGAGGCCGAAGACGAAGGTGGTGACGATGGAGAGCGCGGCGGCGAAGCCCAGCACCGCGCGATCCAGCGCCACGTCGGTCAGCGAGCGCACCAGCGCCGGCGCCGTCGCGAGCAGCGCTTGCAGCGACCAGCCCGCCACCAGCACGCCGGCGGCGGTGCCGGCCACGGCCAATAGCGCGCTCTCGGTCAAGAGCTGCCGGACGAGCCGCGCGCGGCTGGCCCCCAGCGCGCTGCGCACGGCCACCTCGCGCGCCCGCGCCGCCCCGCGCGCGAGCAAGAGGTTGGCCACGTTGCCGCAGGCGATGAGCAGCACCAGCAGCACCGCGCCGAAGAGCAGGTAGAGCGGCGCCCGGGCAGCGCCGACGAAGCGATCGCGCAGCGGCTCCAGGCCCATGGTCCAGCGCGCCTCCTTTGGATAGAAGTCGGGATGCGCGGCGCGCAGCTCCGCCGCCAAAGTGGAGATGCCGGCGCGGGCCGACTCCGCGGTCACGCCCGGCGCGAGACGGCCGATCGCCTCGAGATAATGATTGCCGCGCTGGCTCGAAAGCTCTTTGGCTGAAAAGCCGAAGGGCACCCAGAGCTCGTTGGGGACGTTCCAGCGGAACTGCTCGGGGAGGACGCCGATGACGGTGCGCGGGCGTCCGTCGACGGTGATCGACTGGCCGACGAGCCGCGGATCGCCGCCGTACCGCTTGTGAAAAGCGGCGTAGCTGATCATCACCGCGTTGTCGTTGCCTTGGGTGTCCTCGGCCTCTTCGAAGACCCGGCCGTAGAGCGGCTGCACGCCCAGCGCCTGGAAGAAGCTGCCGGTGGCGTAGCCGGTGCGCACCGACTCGGCCTGATCGCCCTGCAGCGCGGCGGTGCGGTCGGTGGTGACGCCGATGCTCTGGAAGACGGGCGAGCGCCGCAGGTCCAGGTATTCAGGCGCGGAGATCCAGTTGCCGGAGATGCCCTGCGCCTCGAAGGAGAGCTTGACGATGACGAGGCGCGACTCTTCTCCCCAGCCCATCGAGCGCAAGAGAACAGCGTTCACCACCGAGAAGAGCGCGGTGGTGGCGCCGATGCCCAGGGCCAGCGTGAGGATGGCGGCGATGGTGAACGCCGGCGTCCGCGCGAGGCCGCGCAGCGCAAGGCGAAGATCGCGGATTAGATCATCCATGAAATCACTCCGAGCGAAGGGCGATCATCGGGTCGATGCGTGCGGCGCGAAGCGCGGGCAGCACGCTCGCGAGCAGCGCCACCAGGGCGAGAACGCCCGCGACCAGGGCATAGGTCAGCGGATCGTGCGGCGAGACACCCGCCACCAGCTGCGACGAGAGCAGCCGCACGCTCGCCAGGGCAGCGAGAATTCCCGCGCCGATGCCGGCCGCGGCGAGGCCCAGCGCGCGCCGCAGCACCATGCGAACCACCTCGCCGCCCGTCGCGCCCACCGCCATGCGCACGCCGAACTCGCGCGTGCGCTGCGCCACCGCGTAGGCCGTCACGCCGTAGATGCCGACCGCCGAGAGGACGAGCGCGAGCAGCGCGAAGCAGCCCAGGAGCTGCAGCGGAAAGCGCCGCGCCGCCAGCGAGGTGGCCAACGAATCTTCCAGCAGGCCAGCCTCGCCCGCCGGCTGCGTGCGGTCGATGCGCGCGACCGTCTCTCGCGCCTGCGCCACCAGCGCCTTCGCGTTGGGGCTGCGCAGCACGAAGGTCATGCGGTCGGGCGGAAACTGCGCGGACGGATAGTAGTAGACGGGCGGAGCGGGCTTATCGAGGCCGTTCTCGTGCGCATCGCCGACCACGCCGACGATGGTGTGCAGCGGGTTCTTGTCCGAGCCCAGCCGGATGCGCTTGCCCAGCACGTCGCGGCCAGGGAAGTAGCGGCGCACCCAGGCCTCGTTCACCAGCGCTACGAGCGGCGCCTTGGCGTCGTCGGCCGCGGCAAACTCGCGGCCGGAGACGACGCGCTGGTAGAGCGTGCTGAAGTTGCCGGGGAAGGCGCGGCGGATGAGGTCGCTGGGCTGCGGCTCGCCGGCGCCAGGGGTGTAGCCTTCGATGAAGTAGCTGAGCCGGTAGTCGCCCTCGGTGGGCAGGCGGTCGATGCCGCCGATGCTCTCCACGCCCGGCAGCGCCTTCAGCGCTTCTTGCACGCGCTCGAAGTAGCGCTGGCGGGTGGCGTCGTCATCGTAGGCAGCGCCGCCCGGCTCGGCGCGGACCTCGACCACGCCCGCGGCTTCGAAGCCCGGCGAGGTCTCGAGCACCTTGGCGAAGCTGCGCAGCACGAGGCCCGCCGAAGCGAGCAGCGAGAGCGAGAGCGCGAACTGGCCCACGACCAGCAACGAGCGCAGCCGCGTGCCGCCCGAGATGGACCTCGCGCCGTCTTTCAAGGCCCCCGCCAGATCGGCGCGGCTGGCGCGCAGCGCGGGCCAGAGGCCGAAGATCAGCGTGCAGATGAAGGTGACGCCCAGCGAGAAGCCGAGCACGCGCGGGTCCAAGGAGAGATTCGCCATCAGCCTCACGTTGCGCGGCGCCGCCAGCAGCAGACCCGAGAGCGACCAGTAAGCGGTGACGATTCCCAGCGCGGCGCCGAGGAGCCCGAGCAGCAGGCTCTCGGTGAGCAGTTGCTGCAGCAGGCGGCCCCGGCCCGCGCCCAGCGCGGCCCGCACCGAGATCTCCGTCTGCCGCGCCGCCGCTCGCGCCAGCAAGAGGCTGGCGACGTTGGCGCAGGCGATGAGCAGCACCAGGAAGACGGCCGCCAGCAGGAAGAGCAGCGGCTCGCGCGTCGAGCCGATGAAGCGCTCGCGCAGCGGCGCCAGGCGGAAGTCGAAGCCGTCCTCGGGCGAGTACTGGTCGGGGTAGTTCTTCAAGTTCAGCCGCGAGAGGTTGGCCAGCGCCTGGCGCGCCGCCTGCGCGGTCACGCCGGGCTTGAGGCGCGCGACTCCGCCCAGATAGTGCGCGCCGCGTTCGCTCTGCCAGCCGGCGGTGAGCTCGAACGGCAGGTAGAATTCGTTGGCGGTGCCGTAATAGAAATCCTTCGGCAGCACGCCGATGATCCGCCGGCTGCTGCCGTCGAGCACCACGTCCGTGCCCACCACAGACGGCGAGCCGCCGTAGCGCTTCTGGAACGTCGCGTAGCCGATCATCGCCACGTGCGCGGCGCCCTTGAAGTCTTCGTCGTCGGTCCAGGCGCGGCCATAGAGCGGCGTCACGCCCAGCGCGGGGAAGAAGCCGGCGCTGGCGGTGCCGGTGTTGACGCGCTCGGCGGTGCCGCTGGAGGAGCTGGTGAGCGCCGCGGTGCCGCGCGAGTAGCCGCCGGCGTTCTCGAACACGCCCGAATCGCGCACGTCGGCGAGCTCTGGAACGGAGAGCGAAAAATCCTGCACGTGCATGCCGGGGAAGTCGACCGAGACGGTGAAGAGGCGGGATTCATCTCCCCAGAGCGGCCGCAGCAAGACCGCGTCGACCACGCTGAAGAGCGCGGTGGTGGCGCCGATGCCGAGCGCCAGCGTGATGACCGCGGCGGCCGTGAAGCCCGGCGTGCGCAGCAGGGAGCGGAAGGCGAGGCGCAGATCGAGAAGCAGGTTCTCCATTTTTGGATTACTCCGCCCGCAATGCCGTCATGGGATTGGTGCGCGACGCGCGCCGCGCCGGAAGCGCGCTGGCGGTCAAGGCGACGAAGCCGAAGAGGCCGACCGTGACCAGGTAAGTCACCGGATCGGTCGCGCTGACGCCGTAGAGCATCGAGCTCATGATTCGCGTCAGCAAGAGCGCGCCGGCGACGCCAGCCGTAGCGCCGATGGCGGCCGTGCGCAGCGCCGCGCCCAGCACCATCTGCAGCACGCGCTGCTCGGTGGCTCCGACGGCCATGCGCAGCGCGATCTCGCGGGTGCGCTGGGCGACCGAATAAGAAGTCACTCCATAGATACCCAAAGCCGACAGGAGCAGGGCCAGCACCGCGAAGGCGCCCAAGAGCTGCAATGGGAAGCGGCGCTGCGCCAGCGCGGCGTCGGTGATCTGGCGGAGCGGCTGGATGCGATCGACGGGCTGCGCCGTATCCAGGTGCGAGAGCGTCTCGCGAACTTGCTGGACCACCGCCGGCGGCGCGCGGACCACCAGATCCATCTGCGTCGGCGAGAGCTGCTCCAAGGGCAGGTAGAAGCTGGGCGGCGCGGGCTTGTCCACGCCCAGCTCGCGCACATCGCCGACGACGCCGACGACGGTGCGGAAGCTTTCGGCCGCGCGGCCGGTGCCGACGGTGAGCCGCAGCCGCACGCCCAGCACGTCGCGGCCGGGGAAGTAGCGGCGCACCCAGGCTTGATTGACCAGCGCCACCTGCGCCGAGCGCGCGTCGTCCGCGGCGGTGAAGGCGCGGCCCTGCAGGAGCGGAATGCGCAGCGTCTCGAAGTAGCCGCCACCTACGGCATGGAACTGGCTCTCGGGCTTGGGTTCGCCGGGGCGCGGCTGGTAGCCCTCGATCTCGTAGCTGCGGTCGCTCGTGCCGGTGGTGGGCAGCACGTCGATGGCGCCCGCGGACTGCACGGCCGGCAAAGCCGCGACGGCTTGCAGCGCCTTGTCGAAGTAGCGGATGCGCGCGTCGTCGTGATCGTCGTAGGCCGGGCCTGCCAGCGAGACGGTGGCCGCGAAGACGCCCTCGGTCTCGAACCCCGAAGGCGACTGCAGCACCTGGCTGAAGCTGCGCAGCAAGAGCCCGGCGCAGGCGAGCAGCACGATGGACAAGGCGACCTGGGCCGCCACCAGCGTGGCTCCGAGCCGATGGTGCGAGGCGGACTTCAGAGGATGGACCAGATCCGCCCGGCTGGCGCGCACGGCCGGCAAGAGCCCGAACACCAGCGTAGTGCCCATGGCCGCGGCGGCGGCAAAGGCGAGCACGGACTTGTCGATCTGCACGCCGGCTTCGCGGATGGACTGCGGCGCGGTGGTGAGCAGCGCGTCGAGGCCCCAGCGCGCGGCGGCGACTCCCAGCGCGGCGCCAACGACGGCCAGCAGGGCGCTCTCGGTCAGGAG
>DATBAA010000686.1:0-2341 GCA_036271755.1 Myxococcales bacterium
GTGGCCGTCCATAGCAGAATCAATCGGTGGTCGGCTGCACCGGCGCATGACCCGGCAGCGCGTCCTCCAAGGCCTTCAGCGCGGCCGCGAGCTTCGAGTCCGGATCCTGGACCGAGATGGAGAGCGCGGCGCGTCCGGCCCCAGCCGCTCCCGGCGCGCACGGCGAGGCCGCCAGCGCGCGCGAGATGTTCTCGACGGCCCTGCGCAGATCGCCCTGCACCTCGCGCAGCGCGGACAGCCGCTTCTCGCGCGACTCCTTCTTCTCGCCCGCCGGCTCCTCTGCGAAGAGCGCGAGATACCCGTCGAACATCTCGGCCACGCCGGTCCGCAGCTGCTCGGGAGCTTTGGCCGGCAAGAGCGCCAGCGAGCGCAGGGCCGCGTTGCCCCAGCCCGACTGCTCGATGCGGCTCATCCGCATGGCCTCCAGCATCATCCGCACGCCGCCGGTGGCGTCCGTGTCGAGGAGCAGCTGGCCTTGATAGAAGCGCGCGCCGGCGTGGCGGTCGGAGATCTTCTTGTAAGCCTCGGCGGCCTCGGTCAGCGCGGGCGGCTGGCGGGCCTCCAGCGCCCGGCCCTGCTCGTAGATGGCGTCGCGATCGAGCGGATCGATGGCCAGCGCGCGCTCCCGCCAGGGCCGGCTCTCCTCGAACCAGTCGTGATCGCTTCCTTTCGAGAGCCGATATGCCGTCGCCAAACCCACCAGCGCAGGCACGTAGTCGGCGCGGCGCGCGATGGCCGCGAGCAAAGGCCCGCGCGCTGCCTTGCCGTCGTTGCGCTTGTTCAGCCAGGTGCCTCGCGCGGTGAGCGCCAGCGCGCTGGCGAGGCGGAAGAAGGCCGGGTCGGTGTCGGCCGGGCAGGGCGCCAGGAACTGCTCGGCGTTGTCGGCCAGGCTCCGCTCCAGATCGGCCGCCTCGGTGGACCCTTGCGCGATGGCCGCCGGATCGTCGTCGTAGAGGAGCGACAAGAGCTGCGCGCTCACCACGGCGTGCAGGCTCGCGACGCTGAGCGCCAGCCGGCCGTCCACCGTCGACGAAGCGCGAAACTTCGGGATGAGCGTCTCGAGCAGCTGCAGCGCGCCCCGCAGCTCGCCGTAGCCCTTTGCTTGCGCGCTGATCAAGGCCTTCTGGTAGCTGATGGTGGTCTCGTCGGCCTTGCCGTCGGCCTCGACCTGCTTCAGCAGCTCGCGCGCCAGATCCAATTCGCCCAGCCGCCGCGTCACTTCCACCAGCCGGAGCCGCGCCTGCCAGAAGGTCGGATCGCAGCGCAGCGCGCCGATCAAAGCCGCGCGCGCGTCGTCGAGCTTGGGCGGGTCCTGGTTGGTGAGCTGCACCGCCGCGAAGAACTTCACCAGCGCCTCGGGAATCTTGGTGGGCGACGAGGCCTGCGCCGTCTCGATGGAGATGCGCGCCGCGATCAGCCGCACCGCCGTCCAGGCCGCCGCGTCGTCCACACCCGGGACGCGGGCATGAAACGGATCTTCGCCGTTCTTCTTCACCATCAAGATCGTCGTGTCCTGATCCTTGGCGATGGTGGCCGTCCACTGCACCGTCGCCGGGTCGAGCCACTGCGCGAGCGCGTCCCAGATGCGCCGCAGCGGCACCTTGACGATGCCGATGGTCAGCGCCGAGCTCTCGTCCAGCACCTTGCCCACCTGGGTAAAAGCGCCGGGCAGATCGGGCAGCGCCACGGTGGCCACGTCTCCCGCCTCGCCCGCGGACTCGATGGAGAGCTGCGCCCGCTGCGGCAGCGCCAGCGCGCGCAGCTCGGCGATGACCTTGGCCGCGAGGCCGTCGTCGACGGGCCAGTTGGGCTTCATGGCGTCGAGCACGCGGACGTTGATCTGCTTGTCGGTGCTCTGCTTCTTTCGCTTGCGGCGATTCCAGGCGCGGATGATGGAGACCGCCAGCAGGACGAGCCCCAGCGGGACGATCACGTCGAGCAGGAGATCGAGGCGCTTCCCAAGCCACTCCAGCGGACCGGCCAGGAACGCGCGGCGGCCGGCCCGGCCACTGCGGCGCTGTAGCTGCTTGAGCTTCTCAGCAGTGACGATGCGCGGGACGGCCTTGTCGCGATCGACCAGCCGGAACGCGGCCGCGGCGGCCTTCCAATCGCGCTTCTCCCACTGCAGATCGGCGGCCTCGACGTGGCCGATGGCGCGCTGATCCTCGGCGATGCGGACTTGCACGCCCAGGTCCGCGCTGCCCTTGCCAACCTCGTCCAGCTTCGCCAGCGCGGCGGTCTTGGAGCCCGCTTCCAGCAGCTTCGCGGCGGCGGCTTCCGCGCTCTCGATGGTCTCGGCCCGCGCGGCCAAAGCAGCACCCAGGCAAAACGCAATGGCCAC
>DATBAA010000687.1:0-4397 GCA_036271755.1 Myxococcales bacterium
ACCCTACTCGGTCGCCGTCCGGGACGTCCGCGGCGCCGTGCCGGGTCCGTCCATTCCGTTGGCCGACGAGCTGCAATTGGTCTCCCAGATCTCGTTCTCGCCCAACCCAGACCGCTTCTTTTTCATGACCACCGACCTCCACCGCGGGTCGCTCTACATCGCCGACCTGACCGGCACGCCTTCGGCGGTGAAGGTCGTCGACGGCGAGCTGCGCGGCGACCGCATCAACCCGGTGCACTGGTCGCCCGACGGCACGCGCTTCGCCTACGCAAAAGAGGTGGTCACGGGCTCGTTCCAGTTCGAGAGCTTCATCGCACCCGCCGACAACCCTACCCAGGCCAGCCCCTCCTTGACCTCCTTGCCGCCCGGCGGCCTGGGCCAGCTCTCCAGCTCTGCCGGGCTCTGGGCTCCGGACTCGTCCCGCTACGTCACCATCTCCGCGGACGGGTCGAACCTCTTCGTCAGCGACCGCGACGGCGTCTCCACCCGCATCGTCCTGCTCGACGACAACCTCGCCTTCGCCAGCCTCATCGGCTGGTCGCCCGACTCCTCGCTGCTCATCATCTCCGCCTTCGATCTGACGGCCCGCGGCGACCGCCTCTACGCGCTCAATCCCGACGACGACGGACCCGCCACGCTCGCGCTCACTCCGGCGGAGCTGCCCGTCAACCCGGGCGAAGTGAGCATCTCTCCGGATGGAGCTGGCGTCGCCGTGGGCGACGTCTCGGGCAGTTGGGTCTTCGTCGCCGACTTGCGCAGCGCGCAGCTCGCGGCGCCCTTGCAGCGCATCGCGGGCGTCGCGGCCTTTCCCGGCTGGTCGCCCGACTCGCGGCGCCTCGCGGTCTTCACCAGCAACGACGGCTCGCAGCTGGACGTCTACGAGCGCGATCAGCCAGGCACGAAGGTCAGCGTCGCGGTTCCGCTGCAGGGCGATTTCGATTTTGCCCACGTCCAATGGAGCGCGGACAGCCAGACGCTGCTCGCGAGCACGAATGAAGGCGTCTTCTCGCTGCCCGCGTCCGGCGGCGCGGCGGCGCTGCTCTTGAACGAGGCGCCACGCGACTACGACCTGGTTCCCGGCGCAAGCCCGGCGTTCTTCTACTCCGACGCCACAGGCGTCTTCGCGCTCGACGCCACCGGAGCTCCGCTCTCGCTCGACGCGCATCCCGAGCCGTGGAGCTTGTCGGTCGCGCACCAGCGCGGCGCGGCGTTCTACTTCCACTTCGGCGACGGCACAGCGACCGGCAAGCTGTGGATGATCGACCTGGCAGGGGCCGCGCCCGGCCCGCCTGTAGAGCTGCTCGACTTCGGCCAGGGGAGCGTCACCTACGACGTCTCCGACGCCACCGACGTCGGCCCGCAGTAACTACGCGGTGAGCTTCTCGAAGACGGCCGTGCCGTGGTGCTGGATGGCCGGGACGATGCCGCCTTCGGCGTTCAAGGCCTGGATCATCTTCGAGGGCTCCTCGGCGTGGAACGACTGGCCGGCGACCTTCGCCGTGCCCTTGCCCAGGTCCACCTCGATGGGCTCGCCCTCCTTGGCCAGCTCGTAGAACTGCGGGTCGTGGACCACCAGGAACGGCAGGGCCTCGTTGACCAGGTTGCGCTTGTGGATGAAGGCGTAGGTCTTGGCGACAATGGCCTCGATGCCCGCGCCCTTCAGCGCCAGCACGGCCTGCTCGCGCGAGCTGCCTGAGCCCCAGCCCTCGCCGGCCACGACCACGCGAGCTCCAGCCGCTGCTTTGGCGGGAAAGTCGGGGCGGACCACATGAAACGCCTTCGCGCCCAGCTCGGGCAGCGAGGTGAGGTGGCAGAACGCGCCGGGGATGATGGCGTCGGTGTCGACGTTGTCGCCGAACCGCTGGATGCGAGACGAGATGATCGAAAGGCTCTGCTTGTCCGCGGCGCGGCCCTGCTTCGCCGTGCTCGCGGCAGCGCCCGAGGCCTGCGAAGAGACCTGCGGCTCGATGACCTGCACTTCGGGAGTGCGCCGCGGCTTGCGCTCGCCGAGGATGCGCCGGAACCGCTCTTGATCCACTTTGGCCAGCAGCGGCCGCGGATCGGCGATCTGCATCTTGGCCGCGCTGGCGGCGACCGAGGCGGCCGAGGCGAGGTGCGCCAGCGAGCCGTCGCCCATGCGGTTCTCGAAGTTGCGGTTCTGCGACGAGAGCCACTTCTCGCCCTTGCCGGCCTTGCGCGAGGCGACGCCCAGGCACATGGAACAGCCCGGCGGATCGACGCGGAAGCCGGCCTTCTCGTAGATGGCCCAGAGCCCGGCGCGGCGCAGGTTTTCTTGAATGGTGAGATCGCCCGGCACGACGATCTGCTTGTCGTTCGGAGCGCGCGTGACGCCGGCTGCTTCCAGCACCAGCGCGCCCAGGACCAGCTCTTCTTCAGTCGTCGTGCAGGCGCCGATGAAGAGGCCTTGCAGCTCGGTGCCGGCGGCTTGCGTGACGCCCGTGACCTTGTCCGGCGAGAAGGGCAGCGCGATCTGCGGCTCCAGGTCGTTCAAAGAGACCTGGAACTTCTCCGCGTAGGGCGCGTCGGCGTCGGCGCGGAAGGCGCGCATGGGCTTCATGGCCTGGTCGTCGTCGCGATCCTCGCGGCCGGCCAGCCACGCCGCGGTCACCTCGTCCGCTTCGAAGATGCCGTTCAGCCCGCCGAACTCTGCCGTCATGTTGGCGATGGCGAAGCGCGCGTCGGTGCTGAGCTGCTTCACGCCCTCGCCGCGGTACTCGACCGAGCGCTCCATCGCGACCGTGTTGCGTCCGAAGAGCCCGAGCGTCCGGAGGATGACGTCCTTGCCCGCGAGCCCGAAGGGCAGCTTGCCGCTGTACTCGACGGCGATGGCCTCGGGCACCTGAATCCACGAGCTGCCCAGCACCATGGCCACCACGATGTCCGCCCCGCCCAGGCCAATGGAGAACGCGCCCAGGCCGCCGTGCGACGACGAGTGGCTGTCCGCGCCCAGGACGATGTCGTTGGGCCGCACCAGGTCCCGGTAGAACTTCGTGTGCAGGATGGTCTGGTTCGAATCGTAGAAGTGCTTGATGCCGCTCTCGCGCGCGAAGTCTTGCGAGAGCTGCACGAGCTTCTGCGTCCGCTTGTCGGTCGCGAGAGTCGTCGGGTCGACAGTGTGGTCGACGGCCAGGAAGAAGCGATCCTTGTTGGACAGCTTGGGCCGGCCGAGCAGCTGGTAGGTGCGGTCCATGCCGTTCCAGGCCAGCTCGCTGGCGATGGTCCAGTCGACCGACACCTGCAAGACATCGCCTGCCTGCACGTACGGCCGGGCGAGGTTCTTGGCGTGGGCGGCCAGGATCTTCTGCGTCAACGTCATCGGCTTGCGGTTCGGGGCGCTCATGAGAAGCTCTGAATGCACCGGAGCAGGCTCGCGCGCAACTCCGCCGGCCCAGGAACCGAAAGCCAAGTAAACTGGCGTACGCCCGCTCCGGGCTGCAGACAAAGGATCGATGGACACCTGGTACGAGCGCCTCACCACCGTCGACTCGCTCTTTCTCGACCTGGAAGACCGCACCGCGCACATGCACGTGGGCGCCTGCGCGATCTTCGAGGGGCCGCCGCCGCCGTTCCGCGACGTGCTGCGGCTGGTCGAATCGCGGCTCTCGTCGGTGCCGCGCTACCGGCAGCGCGTGCTCCAGGTTCCGCTGAAGCAGGGGCGGCCGGTCTGGATCGACGAGACGCAGTTCGACCTGGAGTACCACGTGCGCCGCACCGCCCTGCCCGCTCCAGGCGGCGAGGCGGAGCTGAAGAAGCTGGTGGGCCGGCTCTTCTCGCAGCAGCTCGACCGCGACAAGCCGCTCTGGGAATTGTGGCTCGTGGAAGGAGTTGGCGATGACCGGTTCGCCATCGTCAGCAAGACGCACCACTGCATGCTCGATGGGGTCTCCGGCGTCGATCTGGCGACGGTGCTGCTCGACACCGAGCCGGTGGCGACGCCGCCCGACCCGCCCGCGCCCTGGACGCCGCGCAAGGCTCCTCCGCTGACCGAGCTTCTGGTCTCCTCCATCAAGGAGCAGCTCTCGCATCCGCTGAAGATGGTGCGCGACGCGCTCGAGCCCAACAGCGAGGTGTTGAAGCTGGTGGGTGGCGCCGCGGCCAGCCTGAAGCCGCTCTTGAACGTCTTCTCGATGGGCCTCGCGCCTTTGTCGCCTTTGAATCAGCCCATCGGTCCGCACCGCCGCTTCGAGATGCTCGAGCTGCCGCTGGCGGAGATCAAGGAAGTCCGCGCCCGGCTCGGCGGAACCGTCAACGACGTGGTGCTGGCCATCGTCGCCGGAGCGCTGCGCAACTGGCTGGAGGGCCGCGAGCAGCCGCCTTCCGCGGACCTGCGCGTGCTCGTTCCGGTGAGCATGCGCGGTCCCGAGAGCCACGGGACC
>DATBAA010000688.1:0-2734 GCA_036271755.1 Myxococcales bacterium
TAGAAGATGGCGCCTTCGTCCGGCTGCGCGGGCAGCTCGACGCGGAAGCCGCCGTAGCCGCCGGCCGGGTCGGGCTGCATGTCGGACATCTGGTCCTGGGCGTCGTTGCCGCGCCAGAGCAGGACCACGCGGTCGGGCAGGGTGCCGTCGTCGGCCGTGGGCACCACCTGCGCGCGCAGCACGATGGCCTTGCCCGGCGGCACGCGATACGGCGGGTTGTCGGTGAAGGCGTACGGACCGGTATTGGCCGGAGCGGCCGCGACCGCCGCGGAGCCGGGCTTGAAGTTGACCGTGAACGGCGTCTTGGCGTCGCCGTCGCCCAGGCGGGTCACCTGGCCTGCCTCGTTCTTGGCGACGATGAAGTATTCGACCGTGCCCTTCGCTTGCGCGGCGGGGATGGTGCCGTCGTAGCTGTCGCCTTCGCCGTGGTTGAGCTTCACGTTGTTGAGGCCGGACATGCCCTGCTGGCGCATCAAGAGCAGGCTGACGGCCACCGGCGATTCGCTGTGGATCTTCATCCGCAGCGTGAAGTCCTTGTTCTCCGGCGGCTGCGTCGAAGGCTTGCGGTGCTCGATGACCGGCGGCCCCGAAGACCTGGCCTGCTTGCCCGTGCGGCGCGAAGCGTGGTGCTTCGGCTTCTCTTCCTTCGGCTCGGCCTGCGCGACGGCCTTGCCCGACGAGGGCTTGCCGTTGGCGGTGTAGGGCTTGGCCTGCGTGCCGTAGACCGAGGGACCGTTGCCGAGCAGGTCGCTCGACTCCAGCCAATATTCGCTGTCGGCGCCGCCGGAGAAGGTGACCTTGAAGACGTCGTCGTAGTCGTCCTTCACCATCGGCGAGTCGTCGACCGCTCCGCCCGGCGACCTGTGGTGGCAGATGGCCGAGAGCACGCCGGTCTCGTCGGTGATGCGCGCTTCGATGGTGACCTTGCCGCCCTTCGCCGAAGCCTTCACGTCGGCGATGGACGGCGCCTTGGTGTCCTCCGCCCGCGCGGCCAATGCCAGGCCACAAACAGCAGCGATCGCTACGAACTTTGAACGCATGGCGGCGCAATCTACCCCAGGCAGCGGAAGACGCAACGCTTAGGATCAACCGCTTTGCGGTGAAACGTTTTTGCTTTTACGCGGCGGCGGTGGCGGAAGGGGAGAGCTTGACGCTGACGGTCTTGGAGATGCCCGGCTCTTCCATGGTGATGCCGTAGAGCGAGTCGGCCACTTCCATGGTGCGCTTGTTGTGGGTGATGACGATGAACTGCGAGGTGCGGCTCATCTCGCGGACCATCTCGTTGTAGCGGCCCACGTTCGCCTCGTCCAAAGGCGCGTCGACTTCGTCCAAGAGGCAGAAGGGCGTGGGCTTGATGAGGAAGATGGCGAAGATGAGGCCCACCGCGGTGAGCGCCTTCTCGCCGCCGGAGAGCAGCCCGACGCTGGTCAGCTTCTTCCCCGGCGGCTGCGCGACGATCTCCACGCCCGGCTCCGCCGACGGGTTGGCCGGATCTTCCACCAGCTGCAGCTCGGCGACGCCGCCGCGGAAGAGCCGCGGGAAGACGGCCTGGAAGCGTTCGTTGACCAGCCCGAACGTCTCCTTGAAGCGCTCCTTCGAAGCCTTGTCGATGCGGCCGATGGCCGAGCGCAGCTTGGCGATGCTCTCTTCCAGATCGTTCTTCTGGCCGCTGAGGAACGCGTGGCGCTCGCCCACTTCGCGCGCTTCGTCGATGGCGGTCAGCGACACCTCGCCCAGCGCCTCGATCTTCTCGCGCAGCGAGTGCATCTCCTGCTCGGCCTGCGCGGCGTCCAGCGCCAGCGCCTCTTCGCGGCGGGCCTGCGCCACGTCGGCGATCTCCATCAAATTCCGCTCGCGGACCGCCTGCGCCAGGTGGTTGAGCTCCAGCCGCGTGCCCTGCAGCAAGAGCTCGGCGCGGCTCCTGCGCTCACCGACCTCGCGCGATTCGTCGCGGGCCTTCTTCACCTCTTCGTCGCCGCCGCGCAGCCGCGCCTGCGCCGTGTCGTAGAGCGCCCGGGCGCGGCCCAGCTCCTCGCGCAGCGCCGCTCCGTCGGTGAGCAGCTGGGAGAGCTCCTTCTGCGCCACTTCGGCCCGAGCCGTGAGCGAGGCGTCGCGCTCCTTGCCCTGGGCGATCTCGGCCACCAGCTTCTCGCGCCGCGAATCGACCTCCGCGCGCTGCTCCGACAAACGCTGCAGGCTGCGGGCAACGCCTTCGCGCCGCTCGGCCACCGCCGCCGCGCTCACCTTGGCCTTGGTCACCTCGGCCTGCACCGACTCTGCCCGGCCGCGCGCCTCCAGCAGCGCCGCCTGCAGCGAGCGCAGCCGCGCCTCGCGCTCGGTCTGCTCGCCCTCTCCGGCGGTCACCGCGTCGCGCGAGTCGGTCTCTTCGCGCAGCACTTCGTTGACCGCGTTCTGCAGCGAGTCGAGCTCCTGCACCAGCACTTGATCGCGCTGCGCGATCCGGCCCAGCTCTTCTTGCAGCCGGGTCACGTCGCGCTCGAGCCGCAGCTGCGACAGCTCTTCTTCGCGCTCTTCGTGGACCAGCCGCTTCTGCTGCGTATCGGCCGCCTGTACCCGCACGGCGAGCATCTGCACCTGCTGCGTCAGCATGTGCAGCCTGGCTTCCAGGCCTTGCACCGTCTCTGCCAATTCCTGCAGCTCGCGCCGCTTGTGCAGGAGACCGTCGCCGACGCCGCCCAGCTGGCCGCCGGAGACGACGCCCTCCTTGTCGACC
>DATBAA010000689.1:0-8871 GCA_036271755.1 Myxococcales bacterium
GAGGGCTTTCACCTCTACGACGCGCTCGCCCGCTGCTCTTCCCACCTGAGCCGCTTCGGCGGACACAAGCACGCCGCCGGCGTCCAGCTGCCGGTGTCGGGCCTGCAGGCCTTCAGCGACGCGTTGGAGGCAGAAGCGCGGACGATCCTTGACCCGGCGCAGCTCAGCCCGCGCGTGCGCATCGACGCTTATCTGGAGGCTTCGGACGTGGGCCCCGAGCTCGCGCACGAGCTGCAGCGGCTCGCGCCCTTCGGCGCGGGAAACCCCGAGCCGGTCTTCATGTGCAAAGCGCTGCAAGCGCACGAAGTGCGGCTCTTGCCCGACAAGCGCGGCGCCGGCCCCGGCCATTTGAAGTTGAGCCTCACCAACGGCTTCGACGCCATCGGCTTCGGCCTGGGCGCGCTCGCGCTCAAGCAGGCCTCGCCCTTCGACGCCGCCTTCCAGCTCTCCATCGACACCTGGAAAGACGTCGAGCGCATCCAGCTGAAGTTGAAAGACGTCGTGCTCTGAAAAGATTCATACGCGGGCCGCAACCGGGCGGACCGCGTACAAAACATGAATCGAATTAGCGAAAACCCCGGCTCTGGCCACCAGGGTTCTCTCCCGCCGCCCTTTACGCCAGCCCCCACCTCACCCTGCCGTGCGTGAACAAAGCTCCTGCGCGCGCCGCCTCCTGCATGCGGATGCGCTCTGCTGCGTGCTCGAACTCCCCCTTGCATTTGTTCGAGCAGAAAAAGTAACGGCGCTTCTTGTATTCGCTGCTCGGCGCTTCCGAGCGACCCTCCACCGCGACCCCGCAGATCGGATCAAACGAACGCCCCTGAATCTTCTTTTCGCCCGAGTTCATACCCGCCCCCGCCTACCCACACCGGAATTGACGACCAGCAAGCGCGACCCCGCCGCACTTGCGCACCTTGTGACGCCCGCCGTTGTGCGCAAGCCCCTTGCGCACGCCGGAATCATTCTGAACCTGTTGCTGCTGCTCGACTGCTGCCGGAACCGAAGCCATCGGACCGGGAGCGTGTGCAATCGCCGGACCCATCGAGCGGCGCTCGGTCAGCGCGCGAGGAATGCGCGGACCGCGCTCGCCGAAGAGCTCCGCCGGACGCGCGCGCGGCGTCTCGAGGCGGGCCTGCGGTGCGGACTCCGGCCTGGTCAGCGCGGCCTGGGCCCGGAGCAGAAGGCCGGCTCCGAGGAGCAGCGCGCAGGTGGTCTGGCCGGAGAGGAAGAACCGTTGCATGCCAGCCTACCGTGCAACTGCGGCGCCAAGATCAAAGACATCGTGATTCCGCCTGTCTGCTCGCCCATGACGGGCTTTTGTGCTAACCGGCGCACTCTTCTTGTGGAGGTCTACAAGCGCCGTGGCTGAATTCATCCGCGAACTGAAGCGCACGAACTCGTGCGGAGAGCTGACGTCGAAGAACGCCGGCCAGGAAGTGATTCTCTTCGGCTGGGTGCACAACCGCAGAGACCACGGCGGCGCGGTGTTCATCGATCTACGCGATCGAGCCGGCCTCACGCAGGTGGTGTTCGAGGAGGACGTCGGCGAAGAGCTGCAGAAGCTCGCGCATGAGCTGCGCTATGAATTCTGCATCGGCGTCCGCGGGAAGGTGGTGTCGAGGGGCGAGAAAGTCAACCCTCGCATGGTTACCGGCGAGATCGAAGTGCACGCCGTGCAGGCCACGATCTTCAATCGCAGCGAGACGCCGCCGTTCCTGATCGAGGACAAGATCGACACGGCTGAGGAAAAACGTCTCCACTACCGCTATCTCGATCTGCGCCGCGCGCCGCTGCAAGAGTCGCTGATGAAGCGCAGCAAGATGAACCAGACCACTCGAGCAACCATGCACAAGCTTGGTTTCCTGGAGCTCGAGACGCCGTACCTGGTGAAGTACACGCCCGGCGGCGCGCGCAACTTCCTCGTGCCCGCGCGGCTCAATCCGGGAAAGTTCTACGCGCTGGCGGAGAGCCCGCAGCTCTTCAAGCAGCTCTTCATGGTGGCGGGCTTCGATCGCTACTTCCAGATCGTGAAGTGCTTCCGCGACGAGGATCTGCGCATCGATCGGCAGCCCGAGTTCACCCAGATCGACGTCGAGATGTCCTTCGTCACCCAGGACGACGTCTTCTCGGCGGTCGAGGAATTGGTGACAGCCCTTTGGAAGGAAGTGCTGGGCGTCGTCATTCCCAAGCCGTTCCCGCGGATGAAGTTCTTCGAGTCGATGAGCAAGTACGGCAACGACAAGCCGGACCTGCGATTCGGCCTGCCCCACGTCGAGCTCACCGAACTGGTGGCGGAGCAGAAGGGCTGCGGCATTCCCATGTGGCAGAGCTTCGCCACCGTCACGCACGGGCAGATCGTCAAGGCCCTCAAGGTGCCGGCCAGCGCGAACTTCAGCCGCACCGAGACGGACAAGCTGGAGGAGATCGCCAAGGGCATGGGCGCGAAAGGCCTCGCGCGCGCCAAGGTCTCTGAGACCGGAGAGTGGACCCAGAGCCCGCTCGCGAAGTCCGTCACTCCGGAAGCGCGCGCCGCCATCAACGCCGCCTGCGACGCCAAAGCGGGCGACGTGCTGCTCTTCCAGTTCGGCAAGGAGGCCATGGTCCACACGGTGATGGCCAACCTGCGCCTCTACCTGGGCAAGAAGCTCGGCCTCATTCCGGAGTACGGCCCGAAGGATCCGAAAGACCCGGGGAGCTGGAACTTCCTCTGGGTGGTCGACCCGCCGCTCTTCGAGTACGACGAAGACACCAAGACCTACGCGGCGGCGCACCACGCCTTCACCCGGCCGCACGACGAGTCGGTGCCGCTGCTCGAGACCGACCCGCGCAACGTGCTCTGCTACCGCTACGACCTGGTGCTGAACGGCTTCGAGATCGGCGGCGGCTCGATTCGCCTGCACGATCCGGCGGTGCAGCAGCGCGTCTTCCGGGCCATGGGCATCTCCGATGAAGAGGCCGAGCAGAAGTTCGGCTTTCTTCTGCAAGCGCTGCGCTTCGGGGCGCCTCCGCACGGCGGCATCGCGCTGGGCATGGACCGGCTGGCGTTCCTGCTCACCGGCGCCGAGTCGCTGCGCGACGTGATTCCCTTCCCCAAGACGCAGAAGGGGACGGACCTCATGACCGACGCGCCCGGAGACGTGGCGCCGGCGCAGCTCAAAGAGCTCAACGTCGCCAGCACGTACAAACCGCCCCAGCAATGAGGAGGGCGCTCTTGATCGCGGCGGTGTCTGCGCTGGCCTTCGGGCTGCCGGTCATCGCCGAGATTCTGGGCATGCAGGTGGCCGGGACCGCCTGGAATGCGCTGCGCAGCTCCAGTCCCTATCTGTCGCAAGCAGGCGAGCTGTGCGGGGGCTTGCTCGGCGGTCTGCTCCTGGGCGCCATTGCCTTCAAGCTGATCGCGCGGACGAAGCTCTGGCCCTGGCCGCTCGCCGGACTGCTGGTTGGCGCGGTCTACTCAGTGTATCCGAGCGGTGCGCTGCTGGCCGCTCCCATCGCGGCGGGAGCGGCGGGCTTCTTCGACAAGCTGCCGCAGCGTTGGATGACCGGCCTCTCGATCGGCGGCGCGCTGGCGGCCATGGCCCACGCGCTGCCCTTCCCGCACTGGGCCGTGCTGGCGCTCTGCCTGGCTTCGGCCCTCGCCTGCGGCTGGGGCTTTACCAGCTAGTTGGCGGCGCACACCTGCGTGGTGCCGCTGATGCTCTCCTTCAAGACGTTGGCGCCCTGGGTGACCGACGCCTCGTTGCCCGAGGTGTCGTAGGCGGTGCTGATCACGGTGACGCTGTTGCTGCTGGCGGTGAGCACCGTGGTGATGACCCGGCCGGTGTCGTCGTACGAGATGAGCAGGTCGCCCGCGCCGTCGCCGGTGATGGCGGCTTTGGTGGGCCGGCCGCTCGCGTCCCAGAGCGTGAAGGTGGTGGTCGAGGTGCTGGTGCTGGTGCCGCCGCTGGTCAGCAGGTTGACGCGAACCGACTGCTCACTCTGGGGCTGCGCGCCGCTATAGGTCGCGGTCACCGTGTTGGTCGACTTGGTGAACCCCGTGGCGTTGGCCACCGCGAAGCTTTCGATAGTGGTGGTCTGGATCTGCTGGATGAACTTTTGCGACCCCAGCTGAGCGTCGGCGACGAAGTCGTCCACCGAAGCGTACTGGGTGCTGGTCTCGAGCGTCTGCGTGTCGAACTTGGTCACGCAATCCGACGTCATGGCGCCGCCGGCCGAGCCGCCGCTGACGGTGCAGCTGGTGCGGCCACCGTTCGAGTCGCTGGAGGAGTTGGCGAAGGTGCGGCAGGTCTCGTTGGCGGTGCTTCTGGCGGTGCCGCCACAGGCCGCGAGGAGGAGCGATGCCGAGAGTGCGAAGCGACGGATGGTCATGAATCGGTCCCCGGGTGGGGCGCCGCTCTTGCGCGGCGCGGTTCCGAGACAAAAGCAAAAAAACCCGGAAGCGACGCGCTGGACCCTTCGGTGCATTCCTGTATCTTCGGGCCCTTAGGTCACTCGCGAGGTCGCTTGCGGTCCAAGCCATTCATCGTCGTCAATCCGCGTTCGGCCGGAGGAGCCACCGCACGCCACTTCGACTCCGTGCTGCAGGCCGCGCGCGGCGCCGTGGGCGACTGCGCGCACGCCTTCACCAAGAGCCCGATGCACGCCTCCGAGCTGACCCGCGAGGCCCTGCGGTCCGGCCACGATCTGATCGTCGCGGTCGGCGGCGACGGCACCTGCAACGAAGTGGTGAACGGCTTCTTCGAGCCGGCCAGGCCCGGCGAGCCGGCGAAGGCCATCCGGCCTGAAGCGGCGCTGGCCATCCTCCCGCGCGGCACGGGCGGAGATCTGCGGCGCACGCTGAAGCTCGACAATCAGCTGCAGCACACGGCCGAGCGTCTCAAAGGCACCGCGGCGCCGGTCGACGTCGGCCGCTGCGATTTCGTCGATGCGCAAGGAAATCCAGCCTCGCGGTTCTTCATCAACGTCGGCGAGGTGGGCGTCGGCGCCAAGGTCGTACAAATTGCCAACGAGAGCAGCAAGGTGCTGGGCGGGAAAATCACCTTCATGCTCGCGTCGTTGCGCGCGCTCGCCGGCTGGAAGGATCTAACCGTCAAAGTCTCGTTCGATGGTTTGCCCGCCGAGGAGCTGCTGGTCACCACCATCGCCATCGCCAACGGCCGCTACTTCGGCGGAGGCATGATGGTCGCACCCGAAGCCAACCTGGACGATGGTCTGTTCCACATCACCATCTGGACCGGCTTCGGTCTCAGCGATTTCATCCTCAAGAGCGGCACCATGTACGACGGCACGCACGTGAAGTTGAAGGGCACCCGCACTCTCACCGCGCGCACGGTGCGCATCGAATCGGCCGACGCGGCCGCGGCTGTCGAGTGCGACGGAGAGCCGCTGGGACGCCCGCCCGCGACGTTCACCTTGGTGCCGTCGAGCCTACAGCTCGTTCGCTGACTCGTTTGCCTGGGGCTCGCCTGGCCTTATGCTCCGGGCCATGTTGCTCATCGCGCTTCTCCTCGCTGCCGCACCCGAGCCCGTACCTCTCTCGCAGAAAGCGCAGCTGAAGGATCTCTGCGCCGCTCTCAACGTGCAGCTCGCCGCGGGCGATCTCGACCCGGCCCAGGCGGTGAGCGCGCGCCGGGAAGCGCTGGCGCGCCGCGAGGAGGCGGCCGCGCGCTGGTACGAGATCGAGATTCCCTCGAAGGGCTTCACCCTGGGCCGCTATCGCGAGAAGGACCATCTGCTGGAGCTGGACGGAAGCCGTCCGCTGCGCGCCATCGACGGCATGCTCTCGCTCGACATCGAGGGCACCGACGACGTCGCCTTCGAAGCCACCTCCGAGCAGGTCACCGCCTGGAACGCGGAGAAGAAGGCCGGCACGCTGCGGCTGGTGGTCGTCTTTCAGCCCTCGGGCGATCGCTGCGCGGGCAGCCCCGCGGCGGAGTCGTGGCGCATCGCCGGCAAGGCGCGCGCGTGGAGGCTGCAGGGTGAGACGGTGGTGGTCGCGGCTTCGGACGGCGAGGGCGAGCCCGTCGGCGGCGGTCCGCGCAAGCTTCAGGTGGAGAAGGTCTCGCTCGAATCCGAGCTGAACGCCCCCGACGACGAGGGCCGCAGCCGCCTCGGCCCGGCGCGCGCGCAGCTGGACAAGTGCGCCGCGAACGCGCAGCACGGCGGCAGCCTGGTGCTGGGCTTCGACCTCCGCGCCGGCCGCATCGCGGACCCGCAAGTCCTCATCGATTCGCTGCACGACGAGCGCACCGCGGCCTGCGTCGCCAAGGCAGTGCAGGGCGTGGCCATGAGCGGCAGCGGTCACGGCACCGCCAGCATCGACCTGCAGTAAAAAGCCTTCACCGCGAAGCGCGCAAAGCACGCGAAGAAAACCAAACAAAGGTTTGCTCTTCCTTTGCGCGCTTCGCGGTTGATTTGCTTTTATCTCCGTGCCGGCTTGAAGAAGCTCAGGTCGAGGGTGGCGGCTTCGGCTTCGGCGCCTGCGCGGCCCAGGTGCAGGAAGTCCGGCGTGCCCGTCGGGTCGCTGTGCGTCGCGTATTGCAGCTGCAGCGTCGTGGTGAGGAAGTCGGTGTTCAATGGGTCGCGGGTCTTGTTGTAGAAGTCCGCGGTGCTGTCGAAGTTGCCGCGCGCGAGGATGAACTGGTTGATGTCGTTGTGCGCCGTATAGGTCGCGGCGTTGGTTCCCGCCTGGCCCACGTTGGTGATGAGCGTTCCGCCTACCGCCTTGATGCCGCGCGCGTGCAGCTTCGCCACCATGCTCTGCAATGAGGCGATGCTCTGGGCGGAGGGGATGCCGTCGCCGATGTCGTTGGTGCCCGCGTAGAACAAGACGTCGGTTGCGCCGCTGACGCCGAGGATGTCGCGGTCGAACCGCTCGGGCAGGACTTGCGGCAGCGGCCGCGTCTGGCCCGGGCCCGGAGTCGCGGCGACGTCGCCGCCGATGCCCTCATTGACTACCGAGACGTGCTGGCCGAAGGCCTCGTGCAGCTTGCGCGACATCCAGTTGAGGAAGCGGTCGTTGTTGCCGGGCGTGGTGATCGAGCCGTCCACCGACGAGCTGCCCGCGCCCACCAGCACGCGCGTATCCGACGGCGCCATCACGTCCACCGCGTCGACGAAGAACCAGGACGACGTTTCGTACGGATAGTTGTCGTCGACGTCTTCTTCCGCGTGGTCGCCGCTGCCGGGCGCGCCGATGAACGACTCCTGCAGCGCGGTGCCGTGAAAGGTCATCGGCCCCTGCGTGCCGGGCAGGAACATCGAGACGGCCAGGTTCCGGCCTTCGACCGCCGAGTCGGCGTGGTCGTCGTCGCCGCCGGAGGCCCAGTCGACCCGCACCGCGTCGCTGAACATCTCCGCGCCGGCAGGCACGGTCACGGACGACTTGCCGCCGAAGGTGACGCGGCGGTTGCTGCCCTGGACGGTGGCGCCGGAGAAGGACTGCAACCCGATGGCGACGTGGCCGAAGGTGATGGGCGCGGTGCCATAGGTGTTGGAGAGCCGGATGCGCATGGTGTCGCTCCAGATGTCCGGCTTGACGATCATGCGCAGCGTCTGGTTCTGCGCGGAGCGGGGCGCGTTGAAGGCGGCGCCGGCCGCGGGCGGGAAGGCGAAGTTCACCAGCGCCGCGGTCTGCACCGTCCCCGAGCCGGTGAAGACGTTCTGCGGCGAGGTCGTCCAGGAGGCGACCCACTTGCGATTGTTGTCGTTGCCGCCGCCGGGACCTTTGTCGGCGAGCGCGGCGGTGGAGAGCGAGAGGACAGCTGTGGCGAGTAGCGTTCGATTGAGCATTGAATTCTCCCCGTTTGTTTGCGGCCTGCGGGGCGTCGTCTACGCATGCTTGCAAAATCAAGCAAGACTCAGTGAGTCAAAAATACTTGGATTTGCTGCACTAATTCGCAAGTTTTCCAGCGCTGCTGTCGGCCGTGACATTTTCGTATGCGCAACCATTTGGTTGCATTTAGCCTTGCGGGCTCGATCGCGAGCTGGTAGATATGCAACCAGGAGGTTGCACATCATGGATCGAATCGAAAAGCAGGTGGAGCTGCGCGCGCCGCGCTCGCGGGTCTGGAAGGCGCTCACCACCGCGCGGGAGTTCGGTGCCTGGTTCGGGGTGAAGCTCGAGGGCGAGTTCGCGCCCGGCAAGCCCATCAGCGGAAAGATTACCTACAACGGTCTTACGCACCTGACCATGACGGTGACGGTCGACAGGCTGGAGCCAGAGCACACCTTCTCGTTCCGCTGGAACCCGTACGCCATCGAACCGGGCGTGGATTATTCGAAGGAGGAGCCGACGCTGGTCGAGTTCACCCTGCGCGAGACGCCTTCGGGAACGCTGCTCAAAGTGGTCGAGTCCGGGTTCGAGCGCGTGCCGCTGGCCCGCCGGGCAAAGGCATTTACGATGAACGATGAAGGCTGGGCGCAGCAACTGCGCGCGATCGAGGAGTATCTGGAACATGGCCCCCAATAGCGCTCTCGCGGCGAAGCGTTCGGCTCCCATCTTCGCGGCGCTCGGCGACGAGACCCGGCTGCGGCTCGTCACCCACCTCAGCAACGGCGAGCCGATGTCGATCACCAGGCTGACGGACACCGCCAAGGTCACGCGGCAGGCCATCACCAAGCACCTGCACGTCCTCGAGGGCGCGGGGCTGGTGCGCGGCGTCCGGCAGGGGCGGGAGCAGCTTTGGGAGCTGGCGCCGGACAAGCTCGAGGAGGCGCGCCGGTGCCTCGAGCTCATCTCCGAGCAGTGGGACCGGGCCTTGGAGCGCCTGCGGAAGTTCGTCGAGTCTTGAGTCCGCACGGGGTCGGTGGGACGCGGCCCCATGCGGCCCCACCTGCATGATTACACCGGCTTGTTTTCGCTCTCCCATC